>JAUMAI010000024.1:0-4488 GCA_032116775.1 Pirellula sp.
TAAAAATTCTGCCAAGCCTGGAATCGCCGCACTGCTAACCGGTATGGGGAGCGATGGTGCGCAAGGCTTGCTAGAACTTCGGCAGAAAGGTTGGTACACCCTCGCGCAAGACGAAGCGACATCTGTTGTCTATGGGATGCCACTGGCCGCTAAACAACTTGGGGCGGCTCATCAGATCCTGCCACTCGATTCGATCGGTAATACAATTTCCTCGTTTATCCGCAGTTCGCGTTCTTAGGGCGTCTTAAAGGTAATCCTATGTCAGCTGTTGCCATTCCTAAAAATGCGAAGAAACATCAAATCAAGGTTTTATTGATTGATGACCAAGCCACAATCGGCCATTCTGTCAAACAGATGCTGTTGCCCGAACACGACATCGAGTTTTGTTTTTGCAGCAACCCATTAGAAGCTCTTGAGCTTGCGCGCACCTACGAACCAACGGTCATCCTGCAAGACCTCGTCATGCCTCAGGTCGATGGGCTGATGCTCGTCAAGTTCTTTCGCGCTGCAACCTGGACACGCGATGTCCCATTGATCGTGCTTTCCTCGAAAGAAGAGCCTCTGACGAAAGCTGAAGCCTTCGCTCGAGGAGCCAATGATTATTTGGTAAAACTTCCAGATCGACTCGAACTGGTTGCGCGCATCCGTTATCACTCGAAAGGCTACATCAATCTGCTGCAGCGCAATGAAGCCTACACTCAGCTTGCAGCCAGCCAGAAGCATTTAGCAGATGAGATCGATGCAGCTTCGAAGTACGTTCAATCACTGTTACCAGCCCCAACGCAGGAGCCTGTCTGGATAGACTGGCATTTTCTCCCATGTGCTGAATTGGGTGGTGACTCGTTCGGATATCACTGGCTAGATGACGATCATCTTGGCATCTATGTACTCGATGTTACGGGACACGGCCTAGGATCCGCTTTACTTTCCATCAGTGTGATGAATGTGATGCGAGCTAAGTCACTCCCGAATACCAACTTCTTAGTTCCAGGAGAAGTCATCGGTGGGCTCAACGAAGCATTTCCACTGGACAATCATGGCGGCAAGTGTTTCACCATTTGGTATGGAGTTTACAACCGCCAAACAAGAGTTTTGAAATACGCCGGTGGGGGACATCCATCAGCACTGCTTTACCAAACCCCTGGCAGTACTACTCCAGAACAACTCGAATCGACAGGTCCGATGATCGGGATGATCTCGTGGCCGCTGTTCGATACCATGGAAACAACCGTTCAACCAGGCGCCCGACTTTATGTATACAGTGACGGAGTTCACGAAATCCACAAATCGGATGGTGGTGAGTGGCGATTCGACGAATTCGTTGAGTTCCTGTCCCAGGCTCAGCAAAGCGAGGGATCGCCGGGAGAGATGTTGCTCCAGCACGTACGTGAATTAAGTGGCCGACAAATCTTAGACGATGACTATTCCATCATTGAAGCCAGATTTTAAGGTCATTTCGATTCACGCCTTGGACAGGGTCCGGAACTTTTTTTCGGGTGCCGTGACGTAAATCGTTTCTCTTGAACTATCAACGGTACAGTTTCTGTGAGTCATTCTGCCGGCAACTGCCGATAATATTCAAGCGATTGAATTGCCTCTCGCTTGCCTGAGCGATCTATAGACTTTATCGCAAGAATGGTGAGCGTAGAGAGAGATCTCCGATTCGGGCGGAGACTCAGATGTAGGAAATCGGCTGATTCGCCTATATGCCAACAGCTTCTCGTTTCCTTGCTACAAAGATCGGGACCGAGTAGCTACAATGTCGCCTTAATATTTTTTTATAGCGATTCTTGTTATCGGAGCCACATGATGGACCGACGTTTCTTTTTGCAATCGGGTTTGAGCGCTCTGACGCTCTCGACACTCGCTCAGAATGCCAGCCTCATGGCTGATGCACCCACACAAAGAGTCGGCTTGATCGGAGCAGGTTGGTATGGCAAGTGCGACTTGCTGCGGTTGATACAAGTGGCTCCAGTCGAAGTTGTGTCGATTTGCGATGTCGATCAACGAATGCTGGAGGAAGCTGGCAAGATTGTGTCCGAACGGCAAGCGTCGCATAAGACACCCCGGCTCTACAGCGATTATCGTAAGATGCTGGCAGAGAAAGATCTCGATCTCGTATTGATTGCTACGCCAGATCATTGGCACGCTTTAACGATGATCGACGCTGTGCGTTCAGGTGCTCACGTCTACGTACAGAAGCCGACCAGTGTGGATATCATCGAGAGCCAAGCGATGCTGGCGGCAGCTCGAAAATATAACCGTGTGGTTCAAGTTGGGACCCAGCGGCGCAGCACACCTCATTTAATCGAGGCGAAACGTGAGATTATCGACCAAGGTAAACTTGGAAAAGTGGGAATGGTCGAAGTGTACTGCTATTACCACATGCGTACTCGAGAGAATCCACCCGATACCATGCCTCCGGAAGGCTTCGATTATGAGATGTGGACTGGTCCAGCGCCGATGCGGCCTTACAACAAGCTAGTTCATCCGCGAGCCTGGCGCGCATTCATGGAATATGGCAACGGTATTGTCGGCGACATGTGCATCCACATGCTCGACTGCGTACGCTGGATGCTTGACTTAGGTTGGCCTGATACGGTTTCATCATCAGGTGGCATCCTGGTAGACAAGAATAGCAAAGCCAATATCAGCGATACACAAACTGCCACTTTTGCTTTTGGTGACCTGCCCGTGATTTGGCAACATCGAACCTATGGTTCAGCACCAGATCCGAAATACCCATGGGGCTTAACCATCTATGGCGACAAAGGAACATTGAGAGCCAGCGTGAACAGCTATGACTTCCAACCACAGGGTGGAGGTGAAGCGATTCACCGAGATGTGGTGATGGAGCTAGACAAATATCCGGAAGACAACACTGAAAAAGATTTAGAGAAGCATGTAGCCCCTGCTATCCGCGGACATATGCTCGATTTGCTGGGCGCGATCGCCACCAACAAAAAGCCCGTGGCAGATATCGAGCAAGGACACATCTCCACGGTGAGTTGCATTTTGGCCAATATGTCCATGCAATTAGGACGCTCACTGCAGTGGGATCCAAATACCCATCGCATTGTGGGTGACGACGAAGCCAATCAGTTACTACGTCGCCCCTATAGGCAACCCTGGGTTCACCCTGAACCAGACCAGGTTTAGAAGTGTCTTGTATCAACAGAATCGATTCACTAATCGCATAATTTTAATTGCATAGACCGACATGCCTTCCAGCAAACCAAGCATCGCAATCGTTGACTACCAGATGGGTAACTTACGGAGTGTCCAGAAGGCCCTCGAACATGTCGGAGCCTCTGCCGAGATCACCAGTGAACCGGAAAGCATATTGGCTGCTGATAAAGTGATATTGCCAGGCGTAGGTGCTTTTGGTGATGCCATTAATGAACTACAGGCTAGAAATTTAGTTGAACCACTGCGTCAATGCGTTGCGATGGACAAACCTTTCTTAGGTATCTGCCTCGGCCTGCAATTGCTATTTGACAAAAGCTATGAAAATGGCGAACACACTGGACTGGGAATACTAAAAGGCAAAGTCATCAAGTTTGCATTGCCCTCGGAATTCAAAGTTCCACATATGGGCTGGAATCGGGTGCATGCAGAACAGCCTGATGTCCCTCTGATGAAAGGCTTATCTCCTGAGCCTTTCATGTACTTCGTGCATAGTTACTACGTTGTTCCTGATGATCCATCGATCATATGGCTCACAACAGATTATGGGGAGCGATTCTGCGCTGCGATTCGACGCGGCAATCTTTTTGCGACTCAATTCCACCCTGAAAAGAGTCAAAAAGAAGGTTTACAGCTGCTCAAGAATTTCGCAGAGCTCACGTGATACAAAGTTAATTGGCAGCAGCCTCTTCGTCATCGATCGCTTGTTCGTCGCTGGCCTCTTCCGTCGGTAGACTAACAGCAGGTGACACCTTCGAAGGTTCGCTGGTATCTTGCGGTAGCTCGAACGAATTTTGCCAATCACTATCAATCAAAAGCTTGGCGAGCACCATCGAGCCAATTAAGCCTGCCAGAGCACCCCAGAACAACCAAGCGCCACCGGGCCAGAAAGGTACCTGAACGAGCCCGCGCCACAAGAGCAAGTGTAACCAGGCAGCTACGAATAAAAGGGTAGGGGGCAACGCGAGTGGAAATTGCCATTTCCGAATCCATGGATAGACGATCGCCAGCAAGATACACCACATCAAACCGACACCTAGGACACCCTGCCAGCCAAATGCAACACCCAGCCAGGCGAGTTGCCAAACCCAATCCCAAGCACTTTTCGTATCTGTATGTGAACTGCTTAATTTCGGATCAGCGCCGGGGTAAAGTGCTGTTAAAGTTGCACGAGCCAACAACACACCGACAACACCTCCAGTCATTATGGTCATCGCGGCCTGCAGATATTGAGCGGCCCCACTAAACTCCGATAAGGCAACCGACTTCCAGCTCCACATCAATAGCCTAGGAAAACAAAGT
>JAUMAI010000025.1:0-356 GCA_032116775.1 Pirellula sp.
GAGGCACGATGATCGACTCCGAGCCGTTTGTTTTCTCGCCTCCGTTCATTGAAGACTCGGTTAAGCAAACTCAGTGGACTGCATTTGTTCGCAAGTCAAAGCTGACCGGTGCACCCGATTCATTTGCAGATTTAGTGCGTGAGATTCAGACTTTTTTGGTGCCGTTAGTCCAAGCTGTTTCTTTGAAGCAAAACTTCACTTCAAGATGGGCTTCGGGAGGCCCATGGTCCTCCCAGCCTTCTTGATTACTCGATCACCCGCAACCTTGTGATATCAAAACCTGCTTACAGACTATACTGATTGCCTTTGTTCGATTTTTTTGAGAATGGATCCAATTGGTAAGCACTTGTGGCAGA
>JAUMAI010000025.1:366-789 GCA_032116775.1 Pirellula sp.
TTCCAACAGATGACACAATTCTTTGAAGTTGCTGCCGTCAATGCGATCATCATACGCACAACCCTTGAAAGTCTTGTGAGGAATGTTCGCACCAATAGAATCAGCCCAAAGTCCAAATGAACACTTGTGGCAGAGCGGAACTCCAACGAAAACAGTGGTACTTCTGAGCCAGAAGGCTCGGATCAGAAGCTAGCGGCGGCGATTTATGCGCGCCAGTCACGCGTTCGAGATGTCGCCTATAGTTCTTGCCAAAGTCAGATCGATATGTGTCGGGAGTTCGCTGCCAGCAAAGACTGGAGCATCACTCAGGTGTACTCCGACGAAGGGTACTCCAGCGAAACACTCGATCGACCGCAGATGTCTCGATTGATAGCTGCCATCGAAATGGGCGAAGTCCGACACTTGGTTGTCTACAGCCTCGAT
>JAUMAI010000025.1:806-1559 GCA_032116775.1 Pirellula sp.
CGTGAACGATCCAAGCTTAAACGACGGCGCTACGGGTCGGTTGATGGCCAACATCATCGCTGCTGCCAATGAGTTTCAGCTTGATCTAACGAAAGAGCGAATGGCGGACATGCGAGCGGCCTACAAAAGTGATGGGAAACGCGTCGCGGGCCGCGTTCCGTTTGGTTACCGAACAGATCCTGCGACCAAACAGTTGGTTGTAAACGAAGAGCAAGCTCGCAGGGTACATGATTTCTTCGCTTTGGCCGCTGGTGGAAGTCGCCCTAGCGACTTGGTCGGATTGGCTAACTTGCAACGCTGGCCGGATCAGAAAGGTGAGACAGGAAAATGGACAGCTAGGCGAATCCTCAAACTGCTGAACAATCGCGTCTACATCGGTGAGATTCGCAATGGCGGTTCGACTTTGCCGGGAGCACATCAAGCGATTGTAAGTGTCACGGTGTTCAATGAAGTCCAAAACTTGTTGGCGAGTAGAAGGACTAGCGACACCAAACCCCGCAAGAAGACAGATCCAAGTTCCCGTGTTTACTCATATCTGTCTGGCAAGCTCATCTGTGGTCAGTGCAATCGACCGATGAGCACCAGTATCTCGCACCGAGGTCCGATACGTTACATCTACTATCGTTGTCGTTCCGATAGCGGAGGTAAGCCGCGCTGTCCGGGAGTCAATGTGGGGGCGTATTGGCTAGAACAGTTTTTCGCTAGTGCTATCGCAAATATCGATGACCCGAAATCCGCAATTCCGATTGCGAT
>JAUMAI010000026.1:0-300 GCA_032116775.1 Pirellula sp.
CTCTACGCTACCTCTTTGACGAGCAGCCAAGCTAATAAAAACATTTCCGTCGACAGGCAGAACAACGCCCGCCGCTAACTGGCTTTTGGCAAATGCGATAGAAAATCGCTCGCTGACTCCCATTACTTCCCCCGTGCTCCGCATCTCAGGACCGAGCACGATGTCGACACCTGCAAATTTCCTAAATGGGAACACGCTTTCCTTGATCGAAACATGCCGAGGCAATGGTTCCGAAAGAATGCCCAATTCCTTGAGTGTTTGGCCCGCCATCACTTTCGCAGCCAGTTTGGCGACGGGAAC
>JAUMAI010000026.1:310-19184 GCA_032116775.1 Pirellula sp.
CGACGAACGGAACCGTACGGCTAGCTCTTGGATTAACCTCAAGCACATAAACATTCATCTTTCCATTTTCTTGCTTGACCGCAAACTGAACGTTCATCAGTCCAACAACATGCAGACGCTTGGCCATAGCCCAAGTTGCCTGTCGTATGTCATTCAAAACATCTTGCGTCAAACTAAATGGAGGAATGCAGCATGCAGAATCACCTGAATGCACACCAGCTTCCTCGATGTGCTCCATAATTCCCATGATGACGACATCTTCGCCATCACAGAGAGCATCAACATCCACTTCAGTTGCATCCTCTAAGAAGCGATCGATCAGCACCGGCTGTCCTTGAGCCACCACGAACGCTTCCGCTACGTACCTTTCAAACTGGGATTGGTCATAGCAGATCTCCATGGCTCGCCCACCTAACACGAAGCTTGGACGCACCAACGCTGGAAAACCGACCTTTTGAGCTTCGCTACGTGCTTGCTGCATGGTTCGAGCGATCGCGTTAGCAGGTTGTTTCAAGCCAAGCTCATTAAGAAGCTGCTGGAATTTTTCGCGATCCTCTGCTGCCTCGATTGTATCGACGCTCGTCCCGATAATCGGCACACCTGCGCTATGTAAAGCGCGAGCCAAGTTAAGTGGAGTCTGTCCGCCGAATTGCACAATAACTCCGTCGGGCTGGACTCGATCGCAAATATTGAGCACATCTTCGGTCGTGAGCGGTTCGAAGAAAAGTAGATCGCTGGTGTCGTAATCCGTGCTGACGGTTTCTGGGTTGCTGTTAACCATCACCGACTGAATACCCATTTCGCGAAGAGCGAAACTAGCATGACAGCAACAATAATCGAACTCGATACCTTGCCCGATTCGGTTTGGCCCACCGCCCAGAATCATGACTCGCTTGGTTCCAGGCAACTTGGCAGGCGTTTCGTCCTCTGTTTCGTACGTGCTGTAATAATATGGCGTGTAAGCTTCAAATTCAGCCGCACATGTATCCACAGACTTGAACGTCGCAATGATACCTAGCTCTTTGCGACGTCTGCGCACTTCCATCTCATCGCTTCCCAAGAGCTTGGCAAGCTGTCGATCCGAGAACCCGAATCGCTTGGCTTTACGCAGTAAATCATAAGAGGCAGATTCGAGACTACCAACTCGCGCCACTTGCTCTTCGAGTTCAACAATTTGGCTTAGCTGATCCAAAAACCAGGGATCAATCCCGGTAATCTGATGGATTTCTGCCAGCGACATACCGCTCTTCATGGCATACCGCAAAAAGAAAACTCGCTCGGCATTCGGCACGGCAAGTTTGCTACGAATCATCTCATCATCAGGTTGCCGATCGGTACCCCATAGGTCCTTACCATCACAGCCGAATCCGAAGGCTCCAACCTCCAACCCTCGTAGAGCTTTTTGAAATGACTCTTTGAAGGTTCTACCGATGGCCATGGTCTCGCCCACGCTTTTCATTTGCGTGGTCAGAGTTGGATCGGCTTCCGGAAACTTTTCAAAAGCAAAGCGAGGAATCTTGGTTACCACATAATCGATGGTAGGTTCAAAGCAAGCTTTAGTTTTCCGAGTTATATCATTGGGCAATTCCCAAAGTCGGTATCCTACAGCCAATTTGGCTGCAATTTTAGCGATCGGAAATCCGGTCGCTTTACTTGCCAAAGCACTGGAGCGACTGACGCGAGGATTCATTTCGATAACAATCATACGTCCGTCGCTGGGATTGATCGCGAACTGGATATTTGATCCACCAGTCTCGACGCCGATTTCGCGAATAACGCGCAAACTGGCATCGCGCATCATTTGATATTCTTTGTCACTGAGCGTTTGGGCCGGTGCTACCGTGATCGAATCCCCCGTGTGCACGCCCATCGGATCAAAGTTCTCGATTGCGCAAATGATGACAACGTTGTCATCCAGATCGCGCATCACTTCCATTTCATACTCTTTCCACCCGATGATCGACTCCTCGATCAACACTTCATGAATCGGGGATTGAGTTAAACCGTTGAGCACTAAGGCATCAAAGTCATCGCGATTGTAGGCGATTGCGGAACCACTTCCACCCAGCGTAAAGCTCGGCCGCACAACAGCCGGCAAACCGACTTGACTTAGCACTTGTCGAGCTTGCTCGATGGAACGCACCACCTGACCGCGGCAAACAGATAAACCGATTTTATCCATCGCCTGCTTAAACAGGTCGCGATCTTCAGCCTTGTTGATGACATCGGGTTTGGCGCCGATCATCTCGACGCCGTATTGCTGCAAGACGCCGTGGCGATGCAAGTCCATCGCCACATTCAAACCCGTTTGACCTCCCAGCGTTGGGAGCAAAGCGCAAGGCCGCTCTCGCTGAATAACCTTGGCAACAACTTCCCAAGTCAATGGTTCGATGTAAGTTCGATCGGCCAGCACGGGGTCAGTCATAATGGTCGCTGGATTGCTGTTGACCAAAACTACCTCGTAGCCCTCCTCGCGAAGAGCCTTACAGGCTTGAGTTCCCGAATAATCGAACTCGCAAGCCTGACCAATAACGATCGGACCGGAACCAATCAACAAAATCTTGCGCAAGTCGTCGCGTCGCGGCACTTTATCCCTCACCGGGTCAAGAAATGTGAATGAAATATGGAGCGAGTACCCTGTCCTTGCTTACGCCGGACTTACCCCCTTAGTTGGGGCCGAATTTCTCTCCGGAAAAATAAAATTTCCAGAAGCTAACATGAATAAGTCGTTTTCAGCAAGGGGCAGTCGCGGGTTGACTGCAGGATTCAAAGATTGCGTAGGTACTGAACGGCCAATTCGATTTCTTCTCGGGGATTGCTACCACCTGAATGCTGAACGACAAAGGCACCGCGATATTGCCTTTCCTCCAGAATCGCTGCGATTTCCGGAAATTCGGCCGATCCGCGGCCGAGCGGCACTTCGTAACCACGCCCTCTAGCAAGATCCTGTACACCATCCTGTGCATGCACTATGTAAATATGACCAGATGCACTAGCGAGCTGTTCGCGAAAATCAAAGCCGTTTATCAGCAGGTTTCCTGGATTAAAAGTAATCCCAACCGTTCCTTCGGCGGATGCCTTAACGATCCGATGCAACTCTTCGATCGGTTCACTCCCAGTTTCTGCAGCCAGCAACACCCCTACGCGCTGACCATAATTCCCTAAATCGCTCAATACTTCTCTCAGCTGCCCCCAGCGGGCGTCCGTCGGATCATGCGGAACCTGTCCGATCGAGTTGACAAGATAGGAGGCCCCTAACGAATACGCGATTTTCATCGCCCGTTTCGTCGCGTCGACACGGCGGTCCAAATCGTCTGTTTCAGTGTAGCCACGACGAGTCTGAAAACGCATCGCTACAACCCGCAAATTCAGATCATTGATCATTTTCCGAATCTGCCGCGCTCCGCTTTCGGAAAGATCGTTAAACGAGATGTCTCTTCGGGCATCAATCTCGACAACTTCAACCCCCATTTCCGCTGCAATGTGCAAACCTTGTTTGAGCGGCAGATTCAAGTTCGCTGGTTGTATTCCTATCGTTAGTTGTGCCACGATGAGTTCACCCTTTCAGAAACTCTATCCTCCACAACGCCTCGGGGTTGCGGTCCACGGTATATCACTCGCGATATCACGCGCGGTCATCCTACACGGAATCCGCACGCTGATGTGGGTTATTGTATTGCTGCCGCAAACTTGGTCTATGGCTGACGAAGTTTCGCAACCCGCCAAGAGAGACACTCGAGCATCTTCCCCCGCACCAACCGCCGCCGGCAAGGTAACTGTCAACGATGCGGAACCTGCCGATTCTGCCGCCTCTACAACTTCAGCGAGCCTTGAAGCCGACCCATCGCCCCTAGCGACCGATGCCAACTCCCCCGCATCTTTTCCCAACGTACCCCCACAACCTCCCCAGTCCCCGCCTCACACTTCCACCGAATCGGGAGAAAACAGGGCGGAGGTTGTGCCTAGTGCCTCAAAATGGGAGCAACTGTTCAACTGGCTTGCTCAAGGCATGGCCCCCCCAGCCTCAAGTAGTATTGAAGAAAAAGCACTCGCAGAATTGACGGCCAGTTGGGATTTCCAACGCAGTGGCGATCGCAATTTGGATAACTGGCCCGATGATTGGAAAAGAACCATCAGTCGAGCTTACCCTCGCTATTTACCGATTGGGATTGCTGCTCGAAATCAAAATCTGGAGCAAGCCTCCGTGGCCGCCGGTCAAGCCCTTGGAAAAATATATCTGGGCTGGAAACGGAATCGCCCGCCAAGTCGTATCGTACTGGAATCTTTACCACCTGAAATCGATTCCCTTTTTGATGCGACGATCGATCGCTGCTTAGAACTGAAACTCGACGGTGGAGCGATCGACTTATGCAGCCCCGCAGTACCCATCGAGGCCAGATTTTATTACAGCCTTCAATTAGATATGCAGACGGAAGGCCTCACAGAGCACCAAGCTTGGGCCCAATTGGAAATCTTAAATGACAAGCAGGAATTAATTTCGGTTCATCCCACTTCAGCCCAATCCGGCTCCACCCATTGGCATAAATTCGAAGTTAATGCCCTGCAGGATCGCCCCAATAACGCAGCCAAGTTCGGACGAGTACGAATTAAAGTCGAAGGTCCTAAATCATCTTCAGCGAGCGGAATCGTTAAGGTTGATCGAATTCGAATTTGGAAGGTCCCCCGGATTCGAATGACGTTAGATCGTCCAGCCAACATCTTCAAGGAAGGCGAGAAAGTACGAATCCGTGTTATCACGACGGGCTTGAGTGAAGAAAACAGGAATATTCGCTTTGAACTCCTGAATCGATACGGGCAACATCTGGAATCGGAATCCATAAAATTTGAACGCCCGAAATCGAAAGAAATCATGATCAGCACGGAGCTTGCTGACTTGGGCATGAACCAATACAGCGATCTGGAAGTTGATGGCGAGGCTATTTGGCTGCCACAAGTTTCCGAGCCTGGTTTCTACACTGCTCGTGTTGAGCTTGGCAAAGCGGCCAATCAAACACTTTATCGGGTGATCTCCTTCGCCATCATCAACAACGACACATCCGATGGACAAGGCCGCTTCGGCTGGAGTTTCAGCAGTCGCTCGATGCCGAATTCATTCAACCACTTGCCTACGCTGGCTCAGCAAGCCACTTTGGGTTGGATCAAAGTTCCGATATGGTATGACCCTCATGATGCCGAGCGCAGCGATGAATACGCTTGGCTCATCGATCGAATCCAGAACTTAGGAATGCGCTGCATAGGCATTCTCGACCAACCACCTGAAAAGATCCGAGATAATTTCGCCTCGACCGGAACGGCGAACGCAGCGCAAGTCTTTCAGGACCCGGCGATTTGGCAACCCCAACTCGATCCCGTTCTAACCCGCATGTCTTTGAGTCTTGTGCTGTTTCAACTCGGAGCTGACCACGATCTCAGTTTTCAAGGTTACTCGAATCTGACAGAACGCTTGAGCGAAATACGGAAGCACTTCCAAGGCTTTGGCCAAGATATTCAGGTTGGTTTACCCTGGAACTGGCTCGATTATTCACCACCATCCCCAGACGCTAAAAATACAAATTCGATAACCAGTGATAACCCTAGTGACTTTATCACGCTACGTACCAATCCCCCGCTGACCAGCGAGGAAATGGATGCCTACGTAGGTCTCCTGACTGCCGATGCTCACAATCGCTGGATCAATATCGATCCTTTAGATGCTCGCTACTATTCCTCCCAACATCGAATTCAAAACTTAGCAGAACGGATGTTGGTTACCGCGAAAAATCGCGTCGAAGCGGCCTTTGTGTCAGATCCTATTGATGAATACCATGGGTTGATGCTGCCTGATGGCTCACCCACCATTTTATTCCTGCCTTGGCGAACCCTTGCCCATCACCTGACCGGTGCCTATTTCATCGGCTCATTCTCGTTACCCGGCGGCAGCCAGAATTATGTGTTCGAGCGCGAGGGTCAAGCGATACTTATCGGTTGGAACAATAATCCGACCAAGGAGCAACTCTATCTTGGTGAAATGGTGAGCATCGCCGATCTCTGGGGGAATGTCACTGCGGCAGAAACCATCGTCGATACATCATTCCGCGAACAAGTTATCGAGTTTGGCCCCGAGCCTATTGTCGTTACAGGTTTGAATTTGCCAATCGCTCGCTGGCGAATCAGTTTCCAACTAGCAAATTCAGATGTGCAACAGCCTGGGACTTCTATCGCAAGAGTCAATGCAGGATTCAGCAATGGCTTCGACCAATCGGTCGTCGGCTCATTGGAAATATTTGCTCCCGAACTAATTCATGACGCAAGTGTTAAAAAATCTTTTGACCTGGCGGAACAGCAAAATATTTCGTTGACGATGGACCTCAACCTTCGCCCCGACGCCTCCACCGGTAAGCAAATGGTGACTGCGATCTTCGACCTTCAAGCAGGTTCACCCTATCGATTCCGAGTGTTCCACCCACTCTATGTCGGCGCGCAAGATATAGAAGTCGAACTCTCTTACGAAATCGATGCCGACGGCAACTTGTTAATCCGCCAGGACCTTGTCAATAACACCAACAAAATACTCGATTTCGAATGCACACTCTTCGTACCAGACCGAGTTCATCGGCGACAGCAAATCCTCCAAATTCCGCCAGGACAAGCAACTCGATATTATCGCCTAGAGAATGGCAATGAATTAAAAGGGAAAACACTTTGGCTAAGGTGTAAACAACTCGACACGGGCAGATTCCTAAACTATCGAGCCGAGATAGACTGGTAGTAAGCACACGAAACTACCATAGACTAAGAAAGTGTCATTTTCGCAATCCAGATTCTTCATTTATCTCGAAGTGACTTTCTACTTTCCTAGTATCGCTGTATTTTGATGCGTACATTTTTTCTGTTAGCTTCTCCCAAGCCCAGGATCACTTATGACGCTCGTTGCAGATCTGGTCGCGTACCTAGAAAAACTGGCACCTCTTGAGTTAGCTGAATCCTGGGACAATGTCGGTTTGCTGGTTGGAGATAGCCAACAACCAGTCAACCGAATCATGACCGCGCTGACAATCGTCCCTGAGAATGTGGATGAAGCAATCGCTAACAAAGCCGATTTGATCATCACTCACCATCCGCTACCTTTTCAACCTCTAAAAAAAATCACGCACGACACAATTCCAGGAATGTTGCTGTGTCGTCTAATGAGAGCTGACATCGCGGTCTACTCTCCTCACACCGCTTGGGACAACACCCGCGGAGGAATAAATGAACAGATCGCCAATCTACTGAAATTAATCGATGTCCGACCGTTAATACCTGGGCGGTTACCTCATTTACAGGCCGCGAACCTTGGTTCTGGCCGCTGCGGTAACCTGGCAGAACCAATGCGATTATCCCAGTTGGTAGAACAACTGCGGATACCGTTACAACTCGACACCATCTCAACCACGGCAGCCCCAGATCGTCTTGCCCAACGAATTGGCATTGTCTGCGGAAGTGGTGGCAGTCTCTTATCTGCCGTAAAAACGGCGAGTTGCGATACGTTCCTGACCGGTGAGGCTACTTTTCATCAATGCCTCGAAGCTCAAGCCAGTGGAGTATCACTAATACTACTGAGCCACTTCGCGAGCGAGAAATTTGCGCTACGAAAACTCTCAACCACTCTTCAAACCGATTTCAGCGATATCCAGGTATGGTCAAGTTTAACGGAAAAGGAACCTACTCAGATCTTGTGAGTTTTTAAGGGTGCCTTTTCTCCCTAACGCCTTACCCAATCGCTGCGACTACTCCGGCACTATCAAGAAATAGCCCCATTTAACCTCCACACTTCGCCTTACAATCGTTGACCCTACTGGTCGGTCTTCTAAAATGGCTCAATGAATCGTTTTGCCGCCTGAGCCCACCAATTGTGAGGGTAATAGTCCATGTCCGACCGCTGGTTAGCCGCTCTGCCGGTATACAATGAAGCCAATTCCGTAAACCAAGTCCTCGACTTGGTCGTGCAACATGCCGAGAACATTTTAGTCGTTGATGATGGCTCAACCGATGGCACTGCCGAGCAACTCAGCCAACGTTCGGACATTTCCATCGTTCGCCACCCCGTCAACCGGGGCTACGGGGCTGCCTTAAACACAGCCTTCCAGTTCGCGATCGATAATGATTTTGATGTAATCGTCACCTTGGATTGTGATGGTCAGCATGAGCCTCAACGAATCCCGCGGTTTGTCTCCGCGGCTAGGTCTGCCGACATAGTTTCAGGTAGTCGCTACTTGAAAACCTATCCAGGCGACACAGCACCGCCGCCGCAGCGTCTATTCGTCAATCGCCAAATCACGCGGCAATTGAATCAGCAACTCGGCCTACAATTGACGGATGCATTTTGCGGTTTCAAAGCCTATCGAGTGGACGCACTCAAAAAATTGAAAATCACAGAATTCGGGTACGCCATGCCTCTCCAGCTTTGGGTTCAAGCTGCGATGAAAGGGCTCACGATTATTGAAATCCCAGTCCCGTTGATTTACCTCGACCTTTCTCGATCGTTTGGTGGCCAACTCGATCAAGCGGAAGTACGCTTGAAGTATTACAACGAAGTCATCGCGAAAAGCATTGCAGAAATGGAATCGCAAGGGTATCGACTTCCGCAGTCTAACACCGCCACTTGCCAGGAGTGTCCTTGATGTCCGTGGGCTCGAGAGAGAACTACATTCACTTTCGAGCTCCGCGCGAAAACAGTGAAGTCCTCTGCTTACCAACTTCGCAAAGTATCATCGAGGGCGTATCAGACAATCCCTCAGCAGAAATTGCAGGGGGCCTGGCGCAAAACCAATTACTTCTGAATCGCTGCACAAGCATGATCGGCGAGTGCAGCTTAGCTGAGCTGCGTAAGCAAGCGAGACAAGAACTCTCGCGCCAATTGGGAATCGAAACAGACGGCGATCAGCCCTGGATCCTAAGTGGCCACCAGCCAGAGCTCTTCCATCCTGGGGTATGGTTAAAGAACTTCGTTTTAGATCGCATGGCTAAAACGACTCAAGGCATCGCCATCAACTTCATTGTCGACCAAGACCTTTGTCACTCTGTCTCAATTAAAACTCCACACTACTCTAGTTCTGATCAGCTTCGTGTGGAATCAATACCGTGGGATAACGCAGCGCGAGGAGTCGCTTGGGAACTGCATCACATTGCGGCCCCTGACATCTTCCAAAAATTCCCCGAGCAGATTCGTAAGAACTTAAAGACCGTAGATATCGATCCCATGGTCGATCATATCTGGGAACTCATCAATAGCCAAACCATGCCACATCAGAGCATTGGTACGTTATTCGCCAATGCCAGGCACCAAGTGGAGAAGCAACATGGCCTTGCAAACCATGAAACGCCAAGTGGAACACTTGCCAAGATGTCTTCTTTTTGGAAACTCGTGCTTCACTTGGCCTACCAGCGGTCTGAATTTCACCACGTACACCAAGCAGCGCTGGAGCATTATCGCCTAGCACATCGCATTCGTAGTACCGCTCATCCAGTCCCTAGCCTGCAGCGTACAGGGGACTACTTTGAAATTCCATTATGGTGTTACACCATCGGCCAGCCTCGCCGCCGACCGGTCTATGTCAAAATCAACCCCACTTCGATTGAGATAACCGATCTAGCCGATGTAACCATCAGCTGGCCAAGATCTACGTCTGAAGAAGTTGTCATACAGCGTCTGACACAACTGCAAGATAGGGAAGGCATCTTCCTGCGGCCGCGCGCACTACTGACAACAATGTTTCTACGATTGTGTTTGGCAGATTGGTTCGTTCACGGAATTGGTGGCGGAAAATACGATCAACTCAATGACCGTATTATCGCAGCTTTTTTTAATATGCAGCCACCGAAGTTCTCGGTAATCAGCGGTACAGCTTTCCTGCCAATTTCCACTGCAGCCATCTCACTGCAGAATACCAACTTGAATGATACACTTGCCAGCTTGCATCAATCCAAACAACTACCGCAAAGGATGAGGTATCATCCCGAAGAGTTTCTCACCCAGAAAACAGTGCCAGCGGAGCAGTTAATTTCCAAGAAGGAAAAACTGCTCCATGAGATCCCACTGAAAGGCCACCGGAAAGCATGGCACCAGCAACTAGCGAATGTTCGGGCTGAGCTTTTTTCGTTACTTCGCTTTTCGGAGGATGATCACCGTACACGAATCTCCGAATTACAAAGTCAGGTTCAACAACTGAAACTAATTCGCTCGCGCGAGTACAGTTTTTGTCTATTTCCAGAAGAACAATTGATTTGCCAACTGCAAAACATGAGTCGATGCTGCTGGCCTTAAACCCACCTGCAAAACTGTCCATGATGGATCCAAAAGTTCATCGGCAGGTTCTTCTCCAAAAAAATCAATCTTTCGTTATAAACGGCCCCCATCGAACTACCCCACCCGTCGCCCGAAAACTAAATCTGCTATAGACTTAGAGAAATCAGAAAGACTCCAGACCTCCCAAGTCATTCCGGTGACTATAACGAATGCTACATTTGTTCGGGGGAATGGGAATCGAATTCGGATCCCAACCAGATTTGCGATCCTTCACGATCTGCGCTAGGTGGTTATACTCTTACTGGCGCCGATCGCGGAAACCACGGAACATCACACATGCGACACCCCAATCTAGATAAACTTCTCAAGGACTGGTCTTTCGATCCCCATTCGCTTAGCGTGCGATTGATTAAGGGTGATGATGGACGCGACGTAGTCCAGATGCGGGTCGATATGGGTGTGCTTCAAATGGAGACGCGTGGCCGGCCAGACGGCTACTTTCCGAATGGCTTTCCTACTTATCTCGCCTATCTCGTAGATGCCGAATCAAAGAATCCAGAACTCGTCCTCGACGAAGAACAATGCTTTGAGGTCGATCGTGAATTCGTCCAGTACTATCATCGGCGTATTTCTTGGCTACGACTACAGTACTACCGTCGCGCTTGTGCCGATGCCGATCACACTCTTGCGTTGATGGATTTCTGCAAGGAACACTCGCCTGATGATGAATGGACGATGAATCATGAACAGTATCGTCCCTTTGTGTTATTTCATCGAACGCAAGCAGCGGCCCTGGCAGCCTTGGAAGAGTCAAGCGCGGAAGAAGCCGTTACCGAAATCAATGAAGGCCTTGAAAAAATAAAAGCGGTCTTTGCTGAACATGAAGTAGAAGAAGAGTTTGAAGATGATGAACTCGTAGGCCGCCTAACTCAACTGCGAGAATCTTTGCGGGAAGAGTATGCCATCGGTAAGACGTTACAAGAACGCTTGCGAGAAGCCGTGGATAAAGAACAATACGAATTGGCCGCTCGCCTGCGCGACGAACTGGCCAAACGTCATGGCGCTTAGTTTTGATAACTCGTCCCGGCGGACCGGGATTTAGTAAAGCTGGTCTTTATCATGCCTGCAGCATTTCTTGCCGCAACGCGAGCGTGCCTTCATATTTATCAGTCATATTTATCAGTGCAGTTTGTCGCTGTAGCAGCCTGTTTGCTGTTTCAGATTCTTTGTGCAGACGTAATTTGCAGATAAGCCGGCTGTAGAGCAACAGCCAACATGAAGGAAAACGCAAACGCCCAACGCCAATTGGTCTGCAGCATAAGCGAATAGATTTGTAACTTGGAGGCCTAGTGCCGCACCGCAGCTACTCGGATACACTCGAGAATTGCATTTAACGAAGTAAACCCACCAAGCCCTCCGGCAACTCTGGGCAGGGATTTACTTCGAAACAGGGCAGGGGGATATTTGGCAGATCCATCTCCGTCATTTACGACAGTCGGGAATAAGAAACTATGTTGCCCAAGCGAGTCGAGTTATTGTCCTTAGTTTAGTAGACCTCGAGCATCTACTTTCATCTCTTGGCAGGAACCATTTTCGAACCAGAAAAAACTATTCTGCAGATTCACGCAGACACAAATGTGATTCGGAATAATCATCAATCGCGTTCCTACAGGTGGTGCCTCTACACCTTCAGCAAATTCGATCTCACCATGCTCTTCAGAGAGTCTGGAAATACGTGCCTCAGGATACTCGACGACCAACCCAAATCCGCTATCGGGCGCCGGAGCGCAACGATCGCTGGATAAGGTTTTGCTCCCAGCGTCAACGATACACTTACGCGATGTTGGCCGACTCACAACCGTGCAAACCACACGCGCTGCACATTGCGACAAAGATGCAACACCTAACTTTAATTCATTAACATCGTTATAGACATACGTCCCTGGCCGTATCTCCGTTAACCAATGATTTAAATGTGAGTGCATAGCTGTTGGCGTCGACCCACCGGAAACTATGGGTTTGGGCAAGCCATGCCCATCCCATCGCCTCAGAAACTCACCTAGGCGTTCGATATAGATCTGCCACTGGGGATCATCGGCGGTAGCCCCCACATTTCCTGGAAAGCACATCACGCCTCTCAGTTCAAGGTTATCATGGCTGTGGATTTTTAAGGCTAATTCTAATGCACCTCCTAAGTCACGGACTCCCGTTCTCGCAAATCCGACATCGAGGTCGACCAAGACTCCTAATTTGACACCAGCCCTGCTCGCACCGGCCGCAATAAAGTCGACCGCTTCATTTGAATCAACTCCGACGCGAATTCGCTTGTCGCGTGCTAACTTCAGAATTCGGTTCAGCCTCTGCTGACCTATGGGGGGATAGGCCACAAATACTTCATCGGCGACCTCCGCCATCACTTCTGCCTCGCCCCCTTTGGCGACAGTGAGTGCAGTTGCCCCAGCGGCAACTTGTAAACCTCCCACAAATTTAGATTTATGTGTTTTCGTATGCGGTGACAAATTGAGTCCATGACTGTTACAGTAATCCTGCATGGCTTGGATATTGGCTCGCACAGCGGCTCCATCCATTACCAGAGCAGGGGTGGCCAGTTCATCGGAGTTTGCGAAAACACTTGCCATGTAATTAACCTTTGAGCATTCCTAAAAATGTCTTGAAATAGACCATGCAAAGCCCAGAATGTCTCGCTATTCTACAGAAATGTCGGCTGAACTCATTACCCCATCCTTTGCGGTGTTCCAATTCCCGGTTTGCCGATGAACCATTCCCAAGCCCAAAATTCCCAAACTTTTCGCACCCTGACACAGAGCTTTGAAGCTGAAGCTGCTGCCGTGAAGTATCGTTGCGTGTGTGGCAACACCTTCGACATTAATCCAAAGCAGGGGGGCCGCTGCCCTGCGTGCCGACGCGATGTTCCAGCGGCAGCTTTTCGGGATCTTATGTCAGCTACGATGAGCCTCAGTTCCGTTGAAGAACAAGCAGGCTGGGATTTCTCAACAGATCATTCAGATCACGATCCGCATATCGGTCTGAAGCTAGACCACTTTCTGCTTGAGAAACGACTCGGTGAAGGTGGTATGGGGGTGGTCTATCGCGCTCTGGATACATCGCTGCAGCGTTACGTCGCCGTCAAAGTATTGCGACGCGGTATAGTGGAAAAAGGGCCGGCCAATTCGATCGAGCAATTACTGACAGAGGCCGTCGCGCAAGCTCGTTTGAATCATCCGAATATCGTCACTATCTACTATGTCGGTCATCATAATGATGAGCCATTTTTAGCGATGGAACTTGTATCGGGAAGAACTGTTGCACAGCAAGCCAAGGATGAGCCGCTGCCTTTTCATTCTGTCATACATTTAGCTGTTCAAGTTGTCGACGCCCTGAGACACGCAAGCCAGTTCGGAATCGTCCATGGAGACATCAAACCCAGCAACTTGCTGATCGCTAGTCCGACACGCATAAAACTTAGCGACTTTGGCCTATCTCGAATCGTCTCTGAGAATCAAGATCGAACGCCAATTTCAGGCACTCCCAATTACATCGCTCCCGAACTCCTTGGCGGCGTAGGCAACTCAATCCAAAGCGACATGTATTCGTTGGGAATCACCATGTTCGAGCTTACTTTTCAGCGACTTCCCTTTGAATTGCTCGGCGACACCCTGGCGGACAAATTAGACAAACATAGGACCTCCCCCGTCCGCTATCCAAATGTGTGGCCATCGTCGGTACCGCAGAGCTGGAAACAAATACTTGATAAACTGCTAGCCAAAGAGCCTGCCAAGCGTTACGAGAACTATGAGCTGTTACTACAAGATTTGTATAGTGTTTTTCCAGTTGGCACTACGATTGCAGGGTTTGCCCCCCGCGCGGCTGCTTTCTTGATAGACCAGTTCGTCTTGCTCGCTTTCGCGCTTCCTTTATTTGCCTGGACCGCTATCGCACAATTGCCCGATTTCACGACTTACTGGGGCTGGACAAGCTGGTTATCTGCATTCGGCATTTTAATCCTGCCATTTTTGTATATCGCCTTTGCTGGAAGTGGCCGCCGCTCACTGGGAAGACTTCTTTTCCAGATTCGTATTGTGAACCACTACGGACTTCCTCTAGATCGCCAGCGGCTTATGCTCCGCGAATTCGTCCGCTGTCTACCAGTGATTACTCTGACTTGGGGACTCGTTGCCGGAACAGACAGTATTCTTCAAGTTGCCACGAGAACGTTCGTACTTTTGTTCGTGCTGGCCAATATCGCAACCATGCTGTTCTATAGAACTGGCTTAGCTCTACACGATTATTTATTTGGATCCTCCGCTGTACTTGACTTTTCCCCTTCCCAGGCAAGGATACCCCAGAGCCTTACCCCGCCAACTCTGTAAACGAGAGCTGTCGCGTTATCACGGTTTGATACTATCGAATTTTTGCTTCTGGGAATCCATATGCCAAAACGCGGCGTCGATCGAAAAGATTCTATAGCTACGAAGCGTCGAGTCATTTTCATTTTGGGGGATCAATTAGATCACGATCATCCGCTGTTAAACGATATTGATCCAGTAAACGATGTTGTTTGCATGGCAGAGGTTCAGCAAGAAGCCGATCATGTTTGGTGCCATAAAAAACGGCTGGCTTTCTTCTTCTCAGCGATGAGACATTTCGCCGACGCCTTAAAAAGCCGAGGCCTTAAAGTTTGGTATCACCAGTTAAATGCCAATCCAAAAGAAGATAGAGTTTATTCTCTATCGGAAGCCCTCGTACTAGCTGACAAGACCTTTTCACCGACACAGATTGCGATGCTCGAACCAGGAGATCATCGCGTATATCAAGAATTGCTTTCTGTGCGAACGAAATTAGGGGCTCCACTGGAGTTCCACGCTGATACTCACTATCTGCTCTCACGAGACGATTTTGGCCAATGGGCACATGGCCGCAAGACTTTTATCCTAGAACACTTTTATCGCTTTATGCGCAAACGCCACAAAGTCTTATTAACAGAGGAGGAACAACCTGAAGGTGGCGAGTGGAATTTTGACAGCGACAATCGTAAAAGCTTCGGCAAGCAGGGACCACAAAATGTCGCCCAAGCTCCGAACTTTGAACCCGACGAGATCACCACCCAAGTGCTCAAAATGGTTGATACTCGCTTCGCTAAGCACCCTGGTACTATCGACGACTTTGACCTACCAGTCACTCGTGAAGATGCGCTCAAAGCTTTGAAACGATTTATCACTGAACGATTATCTCGATTTGGAGATTATCAGGATGCGATGTGGGAAGGAGCTAACGAATTAAATCACTCTAGACTTTCACCCCCTCTAAACGTTCATCTCCTCAATCCTCGCGAAGTCATCTCGGCCGCGGAGCAAGCTTATCACTCGGGAAAGGCTCCCTTGAATAGCGTTGAAGGATTTATTCGCCAGATACTTGGCTGGCGTGAATTCATTCGAGGTATTTATTGGAACTTCATGCCAGAGTACGAAAAACTCAATTTTTTCTCAGCCCATCGCGAACTACCCCAGTTTTATTGGGATGGCCAGACTGAGATGCGTTGTGTGGCAGATGCCATGAGATTGGTCACCACCAAAGCCTATGCACATCACATACAGCGCTTAATGGTACTCGGCCTACTCGCCCAACTTATTGGTGTTGATCCATACCAATTCAACCAATGGCATGTCGCTATGTATGCCGACGCTATCGACTGGGTGAGCCTTCCCAACACCCTGGGAATGAGCCAATTCGGAGATGGTGGAATTGTTGGAACCAAACCTTATTGCGCATCGGGTGCTTATATCGATCGGATGAGCAACTACTGTAAAAACTGTCGCTACAAACCCAAGGAAGCGATCACCGACAATGCTTGTCCATTCACCACACTCTATTGGCACTTCTTGCTTCGGAATTATGAGAAGCTGAAAGACAACCAGCGTTTAGCATTTCAACTGAAAGCTTTAGAGAATAAAGACGCTGACTTTCGTGAGGCTGTAAACCAACGAGCGGAGAAGCTATTCAAGCAATGGAAGGTTTAATCTGCGTTTTTGGCAAGCAGTTTACATGTCCTTGTCGTCGGTAAGCTCTTTTCTTAATCGCTCCGTATCTCGGCGATCCATCTTGGCTTGGCTAGTAAAGTAATACCCCAAGCCGACGAAAGATACCAAGATCGTCACCAATCGATAGGCGGCAGCGACAGCCAAGCCACTGAAGGCTTCATGGCTATTGGGAATCTGCTTGAACATCTCTACTAACGCTAATTCCTGCACACCTAATCCCGCTGGAGCAATCGGTAGAGCACCAGCAACCATGCCCGAGGGGACAACCTGCAAATGCTCCAGGAATGTTGGATGATCCTGATAAAGCCCCGATGAGATCATAAAAAAACTGCATGCCAGTAACATGTGCACCACCAGACTCATCGCCAACACCAACAGGACAAGACCAGGTCTGCGTTCAAAGACCCTTAGAGAATTGACGAGGCGTTGCAACGTATGTCCCACGTAGGGGAAACGCTCCAAAAGCTTTTCTATGAAATCCAACCATCGCCCACCGACGACAGCGATGAAAAGACCAATCGCGCCAACAATGGTTAAGACGATTCCCGAATTACGAATCGCGCGAAGCAATGAAGTCATTTCTTCGTTTTGAATCAGCAGCAAACTGACCGTCGATAACAGAACAAGACCGTACAAACCAACAGCGCGATCGACGAGCACAGAAGCGACTGCTGCGGTTCCCGAATGGCGTTTCTGCCTTGCGACAGCGATTGCCTTAAAGAGATCTCCCCCGACACTTCCAGGGGAGACCATACCTAATACCTGACCAATAAATCCAATTCGAATTGCGTCACTAACTTGCAGAGGAATCCCAACCCCCCGCACTACCCACATCCAGCGGACAAAACTGACGCAAACCGCTAGCATCGACGCGGCGGCGGCCGACCCTAACAGCCACCATTCTTTCGGCTGCTTTCGTAACAACTCCAGTTGCTCTTGATCGAATTGCCAAATCAACCAGGGGAGAATCAACAGTGGAATCAGATACTTTATCCACTTTAGATGTGCTCGCATGGCTCGACTTCCAACAGTTTATAACGCAGTAGCCGCTAAAATCCTCGATCACACCCTTAGTCTTAGCAGTCGGTTGAGCCGGGCATTTCCGTCTCTCTCACGTCACCTAGAGAACAAGATGTTTCTGGCATTCGACCTGCCAAGAGTTTAGTCGGTTGTCCTCTTACAAGGCTACTTCTTCTTAACAATTACTAGGGGACAGGCCGAGCCTACGCGACAGATGAATCGAATATCCCGATTTTGCAATTAGTATACTACTCACAAACTGGTTCCTTGGGGTCACATTTTAAGGTTCGAGAAGGTGCGAAAAGTGCCGTTTGGCAATTGCACTGAACCACCGAAACCTACTACGATAAGCGTCTTGTTTCGTGCTGCAACATAAGCTCTTCCTGCCGCTTCTCTCAGGAACCTCTTCATGAAGGCTAAATACCTTTCAACGCTAGCCCTATTTCTTTTCACGACATGGCTGGCAACGTCTGCTTCCGCCGATCCTGCCGAAGAACTGAAGAAACAACTGCTGCCGATCCTTGATACACTGCGGGCTGATGCGCCAACTTTTGAAGTCACTGGCACAGTGGCGTTTCAAGCAGATAACAAATCGCAACGAGTTGATATCCAACTGCGAAGATATAACTCAGAGAGTTTTCACTTAGAGCTAACACATCCGGATTATGCGATTATCATCCATCGCAATGCAGATCAAACATTTCTCCTCTTGCCGAAACATAAGACCGCATTTGTGAGTAGCGGCAAAATATCTTCGGACGACAATTTGCATCTTGATGGAATCATTAATCGCCTGATCAGCGCGCAATCCTCTATCGCACTAGCCAAGCCCATACTTCAAACCCTAGATCCTGATGCCATCTTGTTTACGCTCACTAGCCTAACCAAGGTGACTCAAGGTCAAACGAATGATTCATGGCGAGTAGATAACGTCGATTTAAAGATCAGCGGAAAAGAAGGAAAAATCTCCGCCTCAGGAAATGATTTCACAGCTGACCTCAAAGTTTCAGCCTTATCGCAAAATGCGCCGCAAAGCTTTTCAGTAGCTCCCGAATTCCAAACCATCCAACTCGAACGGGAGCAATTGGAACGACACCTCGTCAGAGCTGTCCGCCGAGCGGGCGAAATACTAGCTCCTGGAAACACACTAACTGAACCCAGCGAAAAAAATCGTCAATCGGAAAATGGTGAGCTCCGCTGGATTGATCATCAGAGGGTTGTCATTCTCAAAGGCTCACCCGAGGAAATCGGAGCCGCTCACGGAAAGCTTCTGAAAAACGAGTGCATGCGTTGTATCGATTCGGTTTACTACACCTTTGGTTTAGCTCAAACGATACAGTCTGGAAAGTGGTTTCCTCACGAACTTAGAGCGGCTTACCAAAAGCTGGCTCCCTTTATTCCGGAACGACATAAAATTGAAACCCGGGCTTTAGCCGCTAGTCTTGGTTTGGAATCCGACTTAGTTGAAACGGTCAATGTATTTCCTGAACTATTCCACTGCTCGGGT
>JAUMAI010000027.1:0-4719 GCA_032116775.1 Pirellula sp.
CACCACATTTTGTAGAAACAACTGGTTTACCTGAGCTAAGTGCTTCAATTATTACCACGCCAAAAGTTTCCTTAATACTTGGTAAAACAAACAAATCCATTTTTGAATAAAAGGTTCGCATAGTTTCCCTGTTAAGCCGTCCTGTTAAAGTAACTTTATCTTCTAAGTTAAGTTCAAGAATTAAGTTCCTAATTGCGGCTTTCTCTGGTCCTTCACCGGCAATTATTAATTTACCGCATGATGTTTCTTGTTCTACGCGCTCCCAAGCATCTAAAAGAACCCGTATTCCTTTCTCTTCCGTGATGCGCCCGAGAAATAGAAATAATTTTTCCTCGTTTTTTCCTGGCGCTTTGTCTACTTGGTTTTTTGGAGTTGCTTTGGGTTTCCAGCTGTGAGGTAGAACATGGATCCTTTCGGATTCAATCCCGCCTTTCACGAAGCTATCCTTCATGAATTGGGATATGGCGATCCATCCATCCATTTTGCGGTAAACGCCTGCTACATGAAGGATTCGGATCAGCAAAGCATACCATGCTGTCTTGAAGATCGAATTCTGCCATGCCCCGGCTAGTACTTCGGGGAAAAAATTCTTACGCAAACCCTGGGGAAGCAGTTTGCCGTTTCCCCAGCAATATCCGTTCACCGAAAACGGGCGAAAGTTGTGGATGAAGTGAGCTACCGGAACGCCACAGTGAGTTAAGTAGAGGAATAGTCCAGCCGAGCCGATTGGCATGATGTTGTGTAGCAATATCACATCAGGTTGAAACTCCTCGATCTGCGCACGAACCGTGCGGATCGACCGGGGATTCCATGCCATTGAAAGAAACTGTTGAAACCTGTTAAAGATTCCAGTTTTCGTTGCCCAAACCTGACTATCAAAAGTGATCGACCGAAGGTCATGGTTTTCCGATAGCTCCGCACTCATTTGTGCCACTGCAATCTCTTCTCCACCCATGTGGGCGTAGCGATTAAATATTTGAAGGACTTTCATGTTCTAAGAATGCAAATGTATATCCAACACATTAAGCAGCTCCGCACTGGGGTTAAGCGCATTGAAATGGCTGTGCAGAAGTCCGAGACGCAGCCAATTCTCAAGATCATTTCCCCAGCCGCACATGTGGAGGTACTCACGCCACCGTGGCGACGAAGCTTGGCG
The DNA here is from genome assembly GCA_032116775.1 of Pirellula sp. Lineage (GTDB taxonomy): Bacteria > Planctomycetota > Planctomycetia > Pirellulales > Pirellulaceae > JAFLCP01. The sequence goes on from JAUMAI010000027.1 coordinate 1,157, forward strand.
CAATATCCATGCAACCGCGTCTTTCGGCTTCATACCTCGAGCCATGTAACATTCCTGCCTAAACCCGTGTGCGAGATCGATTCCAGCCACCGCGTTGTCCTCTCCCCACTCCCAATCGATTGCCATTAATCCGTTCTGAGTTTTTCTCAGGTTCCAAACCGCAAAGTCACCATGTAACAGGGCCGTCCGGATTTGTTTGCGCTTTATCTCATGATGCCATCCCGTTGGAGCCTCGGAGGTTGCCACTCGTTCCAATAATCGTTCAGCCCAGGTAAATTTGCTGAGCGGTTTACTGTCACCGCCCAGCCAATCTTCAAGCAGTTTGTGAATCTCTGCGTCATCCATCGATTTCGGTGCCGTGCTACCCAGATTCGGCAAGCGTAGCAGCGCCCAGTCGAAGGCTTTCTCCGATGAAATTTGCGATTGAAGGAGGGCCGTCTTCAGTTCCATTGGAGGGATTACCCCGGGGTAGCGTCCTTTCAAATTTTCTAAAACTTTTGCTTCACGACGTATCGCGTGCGCGCTCTCGTCGAGTCCCAGTTTAGCGATGAATTTTTCCCCGCTGCTTGGGTCGATCCCTGCCAACACGCAGCGTGGGCCGTGGTTTGGGTTACAGCCAAGAAATCCGATGCATCCTCGTTCCGCGGCCTCCTTTAACCAAGACGCTTCTGGTATTGAGCCGACGGTTCCGGGGTGAGTCGGGCGAAATCCAGGGATCCCGAATGTGATCATCCATTTCGCAATTCCGCGGAACAGTCGGCCCTTCCAGCGTTGGGGTTGATATAAGTCAGCTACAATACGTGCGGCTTTTCGATCGGCTGGTAGCGCGAGCGCTAATCGCGAGCCCGCTACAAGCACAAACAGACTTCCAGCCCCGGTCGCGACCTGCGAAATCCGTCGCAACAATGGCGAAACATCGCTTTTCCACCCTTCGCTCATAGCAAGAATCTGCCTCAATAATGTTTGCAGATCTCTTTCAAGACATCCTCAACGACATTTTTTAGAGGTTGGTTTGCATCGATCACTCGATAACGGTCGTTAGATTTACAGAGGGCGAGATAGAGCGCTCTGGAATGTTCCAAGGCCCCCAGACTGACCTCCTGTTTGCGAGACAGCAGAACATCCACTTCTGCATCCAGAAAGAACACCTTGTCTGGTTGTGGCATCCATCGGCATGCCAATTTTGCTGCCCACATCGGACCGCCGTAGCGGTAGCGTCGGGGATCGACGAGCAGGTCTGCGTGAAACCGATCGAAAAACACAAAGCCGTCGCGTCGTGCGTTTCGCAAACCCTTCCACCAACCCAACCACCAATTCATCCAGAGCCAGCCGAGCTTCAACAAGGAAGACACAACGCCTCGTGGAGCTTGTCCGTGAGGATCGTCGGCACTCTTGAGGGGGCTTTCATTTGATTCTGCGACGAACGCTTTGGGTCGCCAGTGCCCGCAAACCACCTCGCGGCCTTCAGCCCGCAGGCGCTCCGTCAACCGTCGAATCACCGCGGACTTGCCTGAGCCGTCGCACCCGAGAAATGATATGATTGGCATTTATTGGCTCGTTAGGTTATCTTTGATGGCGTGGCAGGTGGACCAACTTTAGCAATGGCTTTAAGAGGCGATAATACAGGTAGAAACAGCCATCGATCAACGCGTTGATGTTTTCATCTTTGGAACAGGCATGGCCGTAGGCGCGTCGGTAGGCCCGGGTCTCGGCAAATTGCGTTTGCAATCTTAGCCAACCGCACGCGTCGAGTGTGCCGTAGTTGCGCTTACTCAGATTGTTTCCATGCAGACGGAAATCCGCTAAAATGCGGGGTAGATAAGAAAAGCGTTTTCCCAAAGAACCCAGCCGGGCGTAATACTCACCGTCCATGACGTAGCGATATTCTTCGTTAAGTAAGTGCCCTTCGTTGATTACGCTTTCGCGCTTGAAGAACGTCGAAGTTGAGCCGATGTAACAGCCGAGATACAGCATCATTCCTTGTGAGTAAGGGAACAAGGTCATGCGACGCCGCAAATTTCCATCTGCATCGATGAAGTTCCAGCCGCCGTAGATGACATCTGCCGTCGGATGATTTTCTGCCCACTCCTTAGCGGCTTTAAGGGATCCCGGCTTCAGCCGATCATCTGCATTCAGCCATATCACCCACTTGCCCTTTGCCTTGAGGAAGCCCTTGTTGATGGCATCGCTCATTCCTTTATCCGGTTCTTGAAAGAAGGAGGCGTGCGGGAAAGCCGCCACCACATCCGCCGTCTCATCGCTCGATCCACCGTCCATCACCAAATGCTCGAAAGTAACGCCGTCTTGTTCGGCTACACTTTGAAGGCAATCGCGGATGTAGCGTGCGTAGTTGTAACTCGCTGTAACAATCGTAAAATCTATCGATTCCATAAAACTAATTTGAGGCCTCCCTATTCAAGAGATGTTGATACACCTTGAGCATCTGCTTTCTCTTGCTTGCCCATCCGTATTCTTCTACCAAGCGCTTGCGTGCATTCGCTCCGTGACGTCGGATAAGTTCGCGATCCTGGAGATACACTTCGATGGCCTCGGTCAAACGGGTTACCGTGAGATCCTGGCTCAAATCGGCTGGCACCTTGATGCCGCATCCTTCGGCGACCGTTAGCGCCGGCCCGCCGCAGTCCAATACAATGGCAGGCAGTCCATGGGCAAATCCTTCCAGAATCGACAAACCGCCGCTTTCATAGAGACTTGGAGCCACGATGACATCATGCTCGGCATAGACCTCGTCCAGGTTGGAGCGTGCAACATGCCCGCGAAACGATACGCAGTCTCTCAGATCAAGCGCCTGCACCAAATCCTCAAGACGCTTTCGCTCCGCACCATCCCCGACGATCGTCAGGCGCACCGATGGATCGCCCAGACGCGATATGGCTAGTAAAAGCAAATGCTGCCCCTTGAGCAGGTGCAGACGGCCTACATAAAGCAGTCGTAGCGGGCTATCCTGTGGCGCTGCAGTAATTGCCACGTTTCTTTGTTCATTTACAGGACTATCATAACCGATTGTCGGCATCATTTGGCACGGGATGCTGTTCCTCTTCAATAGTGCGTAAGTGGCAGGTGTGGATGCTAACGCGATACCTTCGCTGCGATTCACGGGCGCCCATAAGCGAATAATCCGTCCAGCCAATATGGTTGTCAGGTTGCGGAATCGTTCCCGAAAGCGGCCCATTCGGCTTCCATGGCCTCGAAGCAGAGCGGGGGAGGCTCTTTCTGCTCCGCCCACGGGTCCCCATACTACAGGCACACCTTTGGCACCCACCGGCATTCGGAACGAAGCGAAGGTTACATGGTGAATCAGATCGTAGCGGTTCTCTAATAACATTTGCTTCAGCAGACTGCGAAGTTTCCATTGCCAAAGAAAATAATAAAAATACAAGCCACCTGGTATTCGCTTCTTCATTAGAAGTGCCAATGCCGCGCCTTCCAAGTAATGGAAGTTTGCAAGCATCTCACCGGGATGAGCGCTCATCCATGATTCAATGCGTGCCCGGCTGTTCGCGCGGGTGACCACTGTTACGTCACACTCTCTTGCCATTTCC
>JAUMAI010000027.1:4729-5623 GCA_032116775.1 Pirellula sp.
GCCAGATTTGGAGCAGATTTGCAAAAGATACCGTAATTTTCGTGTGCAAATTTGACGTAGGTTTAGCTTATAATGCGGCATTGACCAATTGGCGTTAATCAACTAAAGTTTTAAGGTTTCTTTCTTTACCATCACTGATGAGTGAAAATAGGAGGAGTTCTTGCATACTTTCTTGTTGAGTCAATTCAGCGCGAAGTTAGTTGTTTCTTTAACCGTTGCATGACAATAGTTCCAAGCTGATGAATTTCCGCACTAGAAGCGTTAGTGAAATCTAAGCAGTTTGCGAGATGGATCGGTGTATGAGAGATTACGAGATAATTCTTGGCAATGAATTTCCGGCTATCCAATAGGTTCATCAGCGTGTTATCGCTCTCAATCAAATGAACGCCTCCGAAGCAGAATCCGACTTGAGAGCGGAGATTCTCGACAATTGTTCCCTCTTCGATGATCGCGCGGTCTAAAGCGATGACGCATCCAGGTGGTAGTAAGACGCACTTTAACTCGCCGATCCAATAGTGGGCCCAAGCGCATACGCTGGCTACGGGGCTACGACGGAATGAGCGCATACAGAGCTGATTTCGCATAGCGCTCGTGAGCGCGAGCGCATTGGAGACAGGATCATTTTCAATTTGGTCGACGATTACCCGGCCGAGTGGCAGGCCGAAGCAATGCTCCATCAGTCTGAGAAATTCATGTCTTTCTTCTCCGTCTTTCAATAAGTCTCGGATGCGCTGAATGTAATGCTGTTTAAAAAAGCCTCCCCACAACCAACTGGAAAGCGCGGAGATCGCCGCTTCATGAGCCGGTCGTGGAATCGTATAATTATTACACTCGAGACGGCCTGCGATCAGTTCCTCATCACTGAGAAATTGAATCCCGTGCCAAGTTCCAGCA
>JAUMAI010000027.1:5633-6664 GCA_032116775.1 Pirellula sp.
GCCAAATCGCGGAAAAATAACTTCTAGCGTGGCGATGCAATATTTGAGCTCCCGCCTTACTGGCTAACGAAATAAAGACGGATTCTGCCGCTTTGAACCTCACAGGTTGCACGAAGATATCAAGATCGTTGCCAATTTCATCAGGTAAACCTTCATAGTTCCTCAGTACAATCGGATAGCACCCAGAGTGCTCAAGATCGAGCAACAATTCTATCAGGAAGGCACGAAAATTAGGGCTGGTTTTCATGGCCTTAATATCCAGTTGGAGAGCGTTTCATCCAAAAATGGGACATTGGACTCATGTTAAATACGCACACGGGAAGGGTGGTAAGGTGTTCCATGACTAACTCGATTTTCCTCAATGCGCTGCTGCGAGATTAAATGTGATCGAATCAGACCGATAAACAATGCAGAGACAAGAGGAAGATACCCCCCTCCAATAATTTGGGAAATGAACATTGGCGGCAAATAAAGAACCATGGTTCCTGCCAAAGCCTTACAAACACCTTCCGAGTGCGGGATGTTTTTATATAATCTGTAAAAGAAAATAATCACCATAGAATACGACACGATGTATAAAAGAAAGCCTGCCAATCCATACTGAAGGAGTAGTTCGGAAGTCATGTCGTGTGTACGGGCGGTCCATACCGCGTTCATAACGAAACCATCCATACCATACTTGTCCGTGTTATGCTTAGCTTCCTCTGCGGTAATTTTGTAGACGGAGCGACCGATAAGAAAAATTCTATCATCTCCGCGCCATTCAATAAAGGCTTGATCTCTAGCCGCGTTTCGTGAATCTTGAGATCCAACAATCCCGCCATAAGAAGTCCCTTTTTCCAGCATCACCATTTGGACAGATCTTGCAATAAAATTTGGTGCGTGGGTGTTTATTTGCTGTGAAAAAATATTTACAGCTGCGATGGCAAACAAAAAGGAGCAAACCAATGTGACGAGAAGGGCCATCCGCCTCCGAAAGAAGGCAACGGCGCACGCAAATAAGATACAAATGAGCAAGGTCGCTCTTCCAC
>JAUMAI010000028.1:0-17825 GCA_032116775.1 Pirellula sp.
ACCCCCTATTCACCATAAACCACCCGTCTTAGCAGATTGGGTTCGTTTTTTCCGATTCCCTGAATGATCTTTTTGACAAGCTCAGCAATACCTGCCGATTTGCTTTGTCTATTTAGCTAGAAAAGCGAATAATTGAAAAAATGTCGCCCAATGCGCTGAGGGACGACCCAAAACAGACAGCGTCAATTGTTCAAGGGTACACCGAACCGTGTCACAGAACAGACAACAGGACCACAGCCAGGCATTAAGTGTCGCCGATAAGCTCTCACCAGAATCGAGTGCCGGTAGGGATGAGCGTTCCGTGCTTGGTATGGATCAAAACTCCGTTCAAGTTGCAGATGAAGAAGGCTCCTCTCTGCTCAAGCCAAACTTTCCAAAAAAGGCTTCGGGAAAGAGCATCTCTGCAGCGAATCCCGCGGCAGTAAGAGGAGTAGGGCGTTCGCTAAACCGCGCTTCCTGGAGTCGCTATCTTCCTTCATTCCTGCAGGGGCAAAGAAGCCGCGCGAATTGGGAGAGATTACTTGCCGCTGTCAATGCGTTAGAACCTGAGTATCGTGAACTCACCGAGCCTCAACTACGCAAAGCCAGTTTATCTTTGCGTTATCGCGCCAAGAGTGGCGAACCTCTTGCCGATTTGTTGCCGGAAGCTTACGCCTTGTGTCGAGAGGCGGGGCGTCGAGCACTCAATATGCGGCATTATGATGTACAGATTCTCGGCGGTATCGCCCTCTTCACCGGTTGTATTGCTGAAATGCAAACGGGTGAAGGAAAAACCTTGACCGCAACTCTTCCTTTATACCTGCACTCTCTACTAGGCAAAGGTGCACACCTCGCCACGGTCAATGACTACCTCGCTGAACGCGATGCCGATTGGATGAAGCCCCTCTTTGATGCATTGGGAGTATCGGTCGGCAAAGTTTTAACCGACAACAGTTCGGATGAACGTCGCCGCGCTTACAACTCCGATATCACCTATGGAACTGCGAAAGAATTCGGGTTTGACTTCTTGCGTGATCGGCTCCTCATGCGAGCCCAGGGTCGTACCGTCACTGATTTTCTCGGGGCAGGCAGCTCTGAACGGTGGAACTCCAGTGGTGAACAACCCGTGCAACGCGGGATGCATTTCTGCTTAGTTGACGAAGCGGATAGCATTCTAATCGATGAAGCGCGAACGCCTTTGATTATCGGATCTTTGGGGGATAGCACCCGAGAGACCGTCATCGCCACTTTCCGCTGGGCATCGCAGCACGCCGATAAATTTGTTATCGACGAACATTACACCGTTGAAGACGACACGCGAAAATACGAACTGACGGCCCGCGGGCGCCAAATGGTACGAGCTCTTCCACGCGACGAAGTGATGTTGCAGGTACCATTGATCGATTTGTACGAATACATCGAACGCGCTGTTAAGGTCTTACGCGAGTTCTATCGGGAACGACAGTATGTAGTACGCGACAATGAAATTGTGATCGTCGATGAATTCACAGGTCGCTTGGCTGAAGGAAGAAAATGGCGAGACGGTATCCACCAGGCCTTGGAAGCAAAAGAAGGTATCGATGTTAGCGTTCCAATGGGACAAGCCGCCCGCATCACCGTGCAAGATTTATTCCAACGCTATAAGCAACTTGCCGGGATGACTGGTACCGCTGCCACTAGCGCCCGCGAACTTAAACGCATTTACAAGACACCCGTTATTCAAGTTCCAACCAACCGTCCGCCGCAGCGACTCAAGCTACCAGATCGCGTCTATGGCACCATGGATCAGAAATTCACCGCCATAGTTGACGAAGTGCGTGAAATGCATCGCGTAGGTAGACCTGTCTTGATCGGAACCAGATCGATCGATAAGTCTCTCGAGTTATCGAAAATGCTCAAGGCTGCTGGCATTGAGCATGAAGTACTAAATGCTTCTGAAATCGCCCGAGAAGCCGAAATCGTTTCATTGGCGGGACATCGCGGTCGAGTTACGGTTGCGACCAACATGGCTGGACGAGGAACGGACGTCAAGCTAGCGCCCGGCATGAACGAAATTGGCGGCATGCATGTCATTTGTACCGAATTGCATGATGCGGCTCGAATCGACCGCCAGTTGATCGGCCGATGCGGTCGACAAGGTGACCCAGGCTCGCACCGACAGTACCTGTCTCTCGATGACGACATATTGAAAAACGGGCTCGGTACCAAGCGTTTTGAACAACTCAAAAAGATCGGCTTGCAAGGGAACGAGTTTCATAATTACGCCCCTCTTTTTCGCAAAAGCCAACTCAAAGTCGAGAAAAAACATTTCCGCGACCGCATGGCCTTGCTCTATTTCGAAAGAGAACGAAATCGGCTGCATCGCGAAATGGGACAGGATCCGTATCTGGACACAGCCGAATAGTCTAAGTTCATTAAATCCGACGTTCGCAAGATAGCTTCCTTGGCGAATTTACTAACAACTCCTAGGCTCACAAACCTGAACGCGAGAGCGCATTCAAGCCATTCACAGCTTAAAAGCCACTGAATTCGCTGTCAGCTGCGTCCCCTCTCGCCGTATTGACCTCCACTTCGCCATCTTTCCAGGCGTGACAGTTCGCTACAATACCCGGCTGGATAATCGGATCTACTCCCTTTCGGTATAGCGACGTCTGAGGAAGGTCACCTTGACTGCCCAACCAATTCAACTCCGTGGCGTGCGGGTTCACAATCTTAAAAATATTGATATCGATCTGCCGCGGCACAAATTGATTGTTTTTTGTGGCGTTAGTGGAAGCGGCAAGACAAGCTTAGCCATCGACACGCTCTACGCGGAGGCTCAACGTCGCTACATCGAAAGCTTCTCGGCTTACACGCGACAATTCTTGGCCCGATTGGACAAACCCGACTTCGACCAAGCCGTAGGCTTGCCGCCGGCGATCGCAGTCACGCGAGGTCAAGCTTCGCGAAGCAACCGTAGCACCGTCGGTACCGCGACTGAGACTTATGATTACCTACGACTGTTGTTTGCAAAAGTCGCCGCGCTGATTTGCTATAAATGCGGCAAAACGATCACCTCGCATTCTCCACAATCCGTAAACGACTTTCTCCTCTCACTCTCAGAACACATCACTCCCGATAGTTCAGCACGGGTGTTGATCTCCTTCCGAATCCACTGGGACTCTCAAACGGAATTGAGTTATCAACTCGCGAAGCTACAGCAAGATGGTTTGATTCGTTTCGCTGTAAAAGATCGGATTGTCAATATAGGTCGCGACGAACGCACTGATCTGGCTTTGCTATTTCCACCGACTGGGGAAGCACGGGTCATCGTTGATCGCTTCTCTCTGCCTATCACACCATCGCCTCGCTTGCTTGATTCGCTAGAACTTGCATTCCGCGAGGGAGATGGGCAGATCGATTTACTCGTCTCAACAGAAATTGGGGCTGGAACTATCCATTCTTCTTCTCATAGCCTCACTCTTGATGATACCGAGTATCATGTCCTTCCTTTCAGTCAACGTCTCCAATGTCGACCCTGCGATATCGAGTATTTAGAGCCAACATCGAATCTATTCAGCTTCAATTCTCCGCTTGGGGCCTGTCCGAAATGCGAGGGCTTCGGAGACTTAATCGACATCGACATGAATCTGGTAGTCCCAGATCCCCAAAAAAGCCTGAAAGAAGGAGCTATAGCTCCGTGGAACACACCCTCCTATTGTCATGAACTCGAGGAATTACTTGCGTTAGCTCGCGATTATAAGATCCCCGTCGATACCCCTTACCAAAATCTAACAGCAGCTCACAAGCAGTTGATATACGAAGGTGTCCCCGAAAGAAACTTCGGTGGCTTAAAAGGTTTCTTTGCCTGGCTCGAGCGTAAAAAGTACAAAATGCATGTACGTGTTTTTCTGAGCCGTTGGCGGAGTTATTCGCGTTGCGATCAGTGCGCCGGCCAGCGTCTTAATCCTTTTGCGCTAGCTTATAAAATCGGTGGCATCAGCATTGCGGACTTCTGTAATCTGGAGGTACGTGAGGCAGCACTTTTCCTAAACTCCATCTCTCTCGATGAGCGGCAACAGAAAATTGCTGGTAATGTACTCGACCAAGTCAGAAATCGTCTCAATTATCTGCAGCTCGTAGGTCTTGGCTATCTCACCTTGTCACGAACTCTACGCACCTTGAGCGGTGGCGAAGGACAGAGAGTTGCTCTCACCACGGCATTGGGCTCAAGCTTGGTGAACATGGTGTATGTCCTTGACGAGCCAACAGTCGGACTCCATCCTGCCGACACTTCGCGTCTCATTGAAGCGATCAAAGATCTCCGAGACCGTGGCAATACGGTCGCGGTTGTCGAACACGAAGAAGAACTTCTCAGGCAGGCTGATTGGATGATTGAAGTTGGGCCAACCGCTGGAATTGCCGGTGGAAAGATCATATTCGAGGGTCCCATTGCTGAAGCGATGAAACCATCCGCAACGCTCACCGGAGAATACCTTTCTGGACGCTTAGGCGCGAATCTTCCACCATCACGCAGAACCACCAAGCAGTGGCTCACCCTGCGTGGAGCAACAGGAAATAATTTACGAAATATCGACGTGAAATTTCCATTGGGAGTTCTCTGTGTCGTAACCGGTGTGTCAGGAAGTGGAAAAAGTTCGCTTGTCCAGGATACCTTGTATGCGGCTCTATGCCATGCCAAGCAAACTGCTACCGACGAGCAACTTCCCTATCGAGAACTGCTAAATGCTCATTTAGTGGATGATGTTATCCTCGTGGACCAAAGCCCTTTAAGTAGGTCGCCGCGTAGCAACCCCATCACATCCATTAAGGCCTTCGATGAGATACGGCAACTTTTCGCTGAGACGCAATATGCGAAGATGCATCAATGGACCGCTGGGTATTTTAGTTTCAATAGTGAATTAGGCCGTTGCGAGAACTGTGAAGGAGATGGCCAACTATCTATCGATATGCAATTCCTAGCTGATGTCTCGATGCGTTGTCCAGCGTGCGAAGGAACTCGCTACAAAAAAGAAATCCTGCAAGCGAGATATCGCGACATGAGCATAGCCGACGTGTTATCCCTTACAGTAAACGAGGCCATCCAGTTTTTTCGCGGACAAGTCAAACTGCAGAGTAAGCTCCAGGTCTTGTTGGACGTCGGCCTAGGTTACGTGAGCCTAGGACAATCGGTAACGACTCTCTCCGCGGGAGAAAACCAGCGACTAAAACTTGCTGCTCAGTTAGCAGCAACCTCCCGGAAGAAAACTCTCTTTATTATGGATGAACCAACGACAGGCTTACATTTTAAAGATATCGTTCAATTGCTCGATTGCTTCAATGCCCTGATTGAATCGGGACACTCTCTGATCTTAGTTGAACATAACATGCAACTGATTCGGGCGGCGGATTACATAATTGACATCGGTCCAGGGGCAGCTTTGGAAGGTGGCCAAGTCGTAGCCCAGGGAACACCAGAGGAAGTTGCCAAGTCTCAAAATTCCGTCACGGCTCCTTTTCTGGCCGCTTCGTTAGCCGCAAGCTAACCACCAACTTGGCCCCCGCAGAAAAAATAGCCTGAAAAGGTTTGCGGATTCAACAGTCCGTTTCCAGACAACGCAAAAATTCCGAGGACCGTCAACGTGGTAAAATCTCCAGCACAGGTCTTTCCCACGAAACAGGCTTTTCCATGAAAAGCAATCAGCATTGGTATTAATCGACTGCATCCTAAATATTTGCTAGACTTTTACGGACACTTCCGAAGACGGTCCGAACTTGGATGGCCTCGCTTAGAGGTCACTACCGAAAACCGATAGCCCGAATTTGGATCATGCATAAACAGGAAGTTCCTACGCTTAAGTTCTTGAATCACAGAGTTCTTTAATCACAGGTTTGACCATGGCGAGACAGAGGACCTTTTTGGCAGTTTGCATTCTGCTGTGTCTACAGGCCCAAACGCTTAACGCTCAATCGGTATCCTGGAAAGCTGGCGTTGCCAAACGCGACCTAACACCAACAGGTCCAGTCCGCCTAAGTGGCTATGCCTCCCGATCGACTCCATCCGTCGGAGTCGCTGATCCTCTCGCGGTTCGCTCCCTGGCTCTAATGGGAGAGAGTGTGGACGCGGAGAAGGAAGTTACCAATCAGCGATTTATTCTTGTTTCTGTTGATTCGATAGGTTTACCGGAATCAGTAACACAAAAAGTTCTGGCAAAGATTCGTGAGACAACACCTATTCAAAGAAGCGAAATCGTATTCTGCGCGAGCCATTCTCACGCGACGCCACATCTTTCAGGCGGCTTGAGTAATCTTTTCGCCGAAGACCTATCCGCCGAAGAACAGAAAGCCATGGAAGAGTACACCGCCTTCTTTATCGATCAACTATCGCAAGCGGTCATTGAATCACTCAGCAATACAAAACCTGTCGAACTCTATACCGCCGAGACAGACGTGATGTTCGGAGTCAATCGACGCGTACTGGCAAACCGTCAATGGGCCGGAGCAGGAAATCCACCCGACGGAGTTCGTGACACTAAAGTGCCCGTCCTCGGTGTAAAGGCCGCTGACGGCTGGATTGCACTTGCGTACAACTATGCCTGTCATTGCACATCGATTAATCCAGCAGTTAATAAAATAAGCGGCGACTGGGCTGGCATCTCAGCCCAAAACATAGAGAAAATCAATCCTGGCGTTATTGCCTTGCCCATCATTGGTTGCGGTGCGGACATCAATCCTAATCCTCGCGGCACGCCCGAACTAGCAGCGCAGCATGGAGCTGAGCTAGCCACCCATGTTAATAAGGCATTGCAAACCTCGATGAAGCCGTTGAAGCTTTTCTCAGAAACAGCTTCGTCCGCTGAAGATACCAAGAGCCCTACGATAGCTGCTCATTTTGGTTTTGCTGGCTTGGCGCCGGAACGTCCATCGCGTGAAGCCTTACAAACCGCACTCACGGATGCCAATCCCCATCGTCGTCGCTGGGCCAAAAACATGCTCGACTTGTGGGATCGCATGGGACGAATACCGGAAACCTATCCGGCTCCCATCCACACTTGGAAACTCGGCTCAGCCCTCACATGGGTTTTTCTATCGGGCGAAGTTGTATGCGACTATCAAATCCGACTCAAACGCGAACTTACTGGAGACAATATCTGGGTTAGCGCCTACACAGACGATTGCTTTGGTTATGTCGCCAGCGAACGTATGCGAGCGGAGGGTGGATACGAAGTGGATGACTCGATGATTTACTACAACCAGCCTGGGCGTTGGCAATCTGGCACTGAAGATTTGATTGTTCGCCGAGTCAAAGAGATCTTTAGTCAACCTCTGGCTGAAGAACGCGCATTAGAGCCCGCAGAAGCTTTGAAAACTATGCAAGTTCCTGCTCCGTTTGTGGTCGACTTGATCGCCGCAGAACCGCTGATTGAAGACCCAGTACATCTTGCCTTCGATGCTCGTGGTGGACTATGGGTCGTTGAGATGCGTGACTATCCAGAAGGAAATGGTGGTCGCGGTGGATCTGTAAAATATCTTGAAGACTCCGACCAAGATTCGGTATTCGATAAGGCCACCGTCTTTATGGATGGCTTGAGCTGGCCCAATGGCGTCTACCCCTGGCGCGATGGTGTCGTGATATCCTGTGCGCCCGAGGTTTTCTTCGCTCGTGACACCGACGGCGATGGGAAAGCCGATGAGAAACGCGTTTTAGTCAGTGGTTTCCCGGAAGCCAATCCTCAACATCGAGTCAATGGCTTCTCCTACAGTCTCGATAACGAACTGCAGTTTTCCTCCGGCGATAGTGTTGATGCGATAAATATTGCAGCCGATGGAAGTAGCAAGAAAGTTGCGGGACGCGACTTAGCTTTGAATGTTGATACGGGAAAGGTACGCTTAGTTACCGGCACCAGCCAATATGGGCGGAGTCGCGACGATTACGAGAACTGGTTCGGAAATTCCAATAGCTTCCCGATGTATCACTTCGTTATTGAGGAAGATTATTTGGCTCGTTCGAAGCGACCGATCGAGCAAACGTCTCAGCAAATGTTCGATCCCCCTGTAACCCCACCAATCTTTCCTGCAAGTCGTACCGTAGATCGCTTTAATGACCTATGGACCGCCAATCGCTTTACCTCCGCGTGCGCAGCGATCATAGTTCGAGATGATAATTTTGATGTTGAGGGACGGCGCAGCTTGTTGGTTTGTGAACCAGTTCATAATTTAGTTCATCGTTCACAGCTGACACCACTCGGGGCAACATTCGCCGCTCGTCGCGCCGCTGGAGAAGAAAAACTCGAATGGTTCCGCTCGACCGATCCATGGTCTCGCCCAGTTTATGTTGAAAATGCTCCCGATGGTTCACTCTTTGTGGCCGACATGTATCGTCAATTTATAGAGCATCCTGAATGGATTCCCCTCAGCTGGCAAGAACGAATAGATGTCCGCGCCGGCGAAGGAAAAGGTCGAATCTATCGCGTACGACTAAAAAGCAGCACGCCAAAGCCCCTTCCAAATCTAACAACCCTGACCACTCCCCAACTTATAGATCACCTCTCTTCAACAAGCGGCACCACCCGAGACTTGGTGATGCAACAACTGATCTGGCGTGAAGATCCACAAGCCATAACACTGTTGAAAGAAGTGGCTACCAACAGCGAATCTCCTACCACTCGAATCTATGCCTGGGCTACACTGAAGGCCCTAAACCACTGGACTGCGGAGAATATATCTATCGCTTTACAAGACCCCCAGCCTGATGTCAAAAGATTGATTGTGCGTTGGGCTGAACCTATAGCCGCCAGCAATGCCGAGATTCGCGAAAAGATAGTCGCCATTGTGGACGCGGATCTGCAAAACTCACTCCCACCTCGATTAGCCTTGCAATATGTTTTGACACTTGGCCAATGGGAAGATAGTCGCGCCGCACTCTCGCTGACACGCATCCTAAGTCAGCATGGTAACGATCCCTGGATCATTGCCGCTGCGGCCACCATGCGTCCCGAACATGACTCTGCCCTCGCGGAAACCATGCTTAAACTTTTTAAGGATCAAAACAGCTCAAACACCCAACGCCAACAGGCACTCGTATGGCTCTCACGTTGGATACAAAACCGCTCGGCGGGAAATGGTCTCGATATTGTCACCGATCTTCTGGCGACAGCAGATTTTATTGCCGCAAACGATCCGGCTTTAATCGAACTTGCAGCTGCTTGGCTTAAGACGCTTTCCAAGGAGCCTGTTGACAATTTACCGCCAAACCTGAAAAAAGCCGTTGATATCGCTGCTACGCAGGCGAACTCGGAATCGTTCTATAATTCCCTGCGAATCGCTTGGATTTCTTGGCTAGGCATAATCGATGAATACTCGAGTCGCGACTGGGATATCCTGCTCACAATCCTCGGTTCGGAAGCGAGTTCAGATATTCGTCGGGCTGCGTTACAACGCGTGCTGGAATTACCTGATCGTGGTACCGCTGAACGTTTGATTTCAATTTGGCCTAAAATTGGAAACGATTTACAGCCCAACGTATTAACTGCCTTGGTGTCCAAGAAGGCCTGGGCGAACAACCTATTAGAAGCTGTCGCGCAAACTCGAATACCGATCACCGACCTTGATCCTGCCACAATTTCGTCGCTGCGAGGCCACCAAAGTGAAAATATTCGTAAAGCTGCAGAGCAACTCTTTGGGACCGCTTCTACGATTGATCGCGATAAGTTAGTCGCCACCATGCTCTCAACCCTGAAAAATGACGGGGAGGCTGGTCGGGGCGAGTTGCTTTACAAGAAACATTGCGCCATTTGCCATCAAGGCACGAACGACTTACCGTCAATCGGTCCCAGTCTGTCGGCACTCACAGATCGCTCAACAACCGCCATGCTGACAGCCATTCTTCACCCAAACAAGGCAATCGAAGCCAAGTATAAACAGCGTGTCTTAATCACCGAAGATGGAGAGACTTTACGTGGTGTGGTGATTCAAGAGAATGCTTCCAGCGTGACTCTCGGCCAAAGCGATGGATCTCGACGGACGGTAGCCGCGGCGGAAATCGAGGACAGTCGCGACCTTTCCCTATCCTTGATGCCGGAGGGATTTGAACGTACCCTGCAGCCTGAGGAATTTGGAGATCTAATCAAGTTTTTACAAACAGTCGATTTTTCGACTTACAAATAATTTCGCTCCCAAAATGGATTCTCTGCCCCAGCGTCTTTTTACACTAGCTACAAAATATCCCAATGACGCTGCGCTGCTATGCCATACTACGACCAACGAAATAGCGGACGTTCAGCAGTGGATTACTTGGTTAGATCTTGCGACTGCCGTAAGCAACACTGCGCGATGGCTAGAGAAAAAGGGTTTAAAGAGAGGCTCGATCGTCGCCTCTTACCTCCCTAATTCCTGGAAATGGATATCCCTTGATCTTGCGTGCCTAACGCTTGGTATCGCCCATGCCCCAATCGATACACGATTGCCGAAAACAGTGGTCGAAGGCTTGTGTCAATTATGCATGCCAGAGCTATTGATTACCGATAAAGCTTGTGAAAAAGAATCACTTGATCTGCCACCACCTTGCGTCACCGCAGTTTTTTCCTGGTTGGATAGAAATGTCGAGCGGATTGGAAACCTGATCGATTGTCAGATTCTACAAAGTCCCAAACCTGCCTCTCTGGATCTACTGAATCAATCAGCCCATCTAGATGATGTTGCGAATATCCTTTTTACATCTGGCACAACTGGGAAGCCGAAAGGTGTGATGCTCACTCAATGCAATTTGGTGAGCAATGCCTGGGGTAAACTCACCGCTATGCCCCAATACGCTTATGATATCCGCTTAAACTTTCTTCCATTCTCCCACTCTTATGCTCGTACCTGTGAACTGACAACGTGGTTACTAACTGGAGGTCGCTTGGCCCTCGCCCCCACGGTTCATCAGATGCGAAACTGGTGCCAAGCCATCAAACCGACGGTAATCAATGGAGTTCCCGCCTATTTCGAACGCATATGCCGTGAGATGTCTGGCGATAGCAGTATTCGGTTTTGTGACGTCAGAGAATACTTTGGCGGAGCAATTCGCCAACTCGCATGCGGAGGCGCCGCACTTACCTCAGATACTGAAAAGTTTTTTCGCGATAACGGATTACCAATCTTAGTCGGCTATGGATTAACAGAGGCATCGCCTGTCGTTTGTTCGAACATTACTGGAATGGAAGGACAACATGACGTTGGCCCTCCAATTCCCGGTGTTCAACTTCGCCTTACCGTAGATTCAGAACTGTTGGTGAAAGGCCCCGGTATCATGAAGGGTTATGTCAATGACCCTGAGGCCACCGCGGAAGTCCTTCAGGATGGATATCTTGCCACGGGTGATCTAGCACAGCAATTGCCTAATGGAGCTATTAGACTACTTGGGCGCAAACGAGATACTTTGATTTTGAGCACAGGAGTTAAACTCCACCCATACAGCTTGGAAAGCCAATTAAAATCCTGCCCTGGCGTGGAAGATGCTCTTCTCGTTGGTGATGGTTGGGAGCGATGTGCAGCCATAGTCGTGATATCAACGAAACTAATGCGGCAATTAAAACAACAGGCCAGCGAAATCACATCTCTATTGTGGGATTCAATTGAATCGCAATTCAGTAACTTTCCAAGGTATGCAATTCCCGGAGCCCTCATCTTGCGGCAACAACCCTTTGCCGCCGATCCAGAATTCGTCAATTTTAAAGGCCAGCCGCGCCGCGAGATTATTCGGTTACGCTATAGTGACAGCTTAATACAGTTGTTGAATTCAGGGGATCGCTCCGTTCTTATTGAAGAGTGATCTCACAAGCAATTCGCTCATTAGATAGACGCCCGGAGTCGATAACCAATGCCCACCGCGACAAAGCCAGGTAGCACCCTGACAGTAGATGGGGTGCCGCTAAAACTTTCTCATCCATTAGAGCACCAAGCCGAATGGATTGGACAAGATGAAATATTAATGCAACTTTTAGCGTGCTGGCTAACAATAGATGACCGAGACCTACCCCTCACACCTCGTTTAGTTGGAGTTCCTGGAGTAGGTAAAACGGTTCTCGCCATGGCCGCGGCCCGCGTACGCAAGCAAGGCCTCTATGTCTATCAGTGCACCGCAGATACGCGACCTGAGGACCTATTGGTAACACCTGTGTTATCAGCTGATGGAAAAATCGCCTACCATGCCTCCCCTTTAGTCACTGCCATGCTCACAGGCGCAGTCTGCATTTTGGACGAGGGAAATCGCATGAATGAAAAATCATGGGCAAGCCTCGCACCACTTTTAGATCAGCGAAGATATGTTGAGTCGATAGTCGCCGGTATAACGATCCCAGCCAATCCAAATTTCCGCTGCGCCGTAACCATGAACCAAGACGACTCGACCTATGAAATCCCCGATTACATCCTTTCTCGATTACAGCCTACCTTACCAGTCGGATTCCCCAATCGTCGAGATGAGCTTGCGATTCTGAAATATCATCTACCATTTGCAGAAGAAGATTTACTAACCCTAACAGTTGATTTTCTCCAACGATCACATGATCTCAACCTCGACTTTTCGTCACGAGATGGACTGAATCTTTTAAGATATGCATTAAAAAGACTAGCCCAAAATACTCAGCATCCGATTGCTAAAGATGCTGTGTGGCGAGAGGCCTTGTATCACTGCTTGGGACAAGATGCTCTCGACCTAGAAGAACTCGCTAAACGTAAAAAGTATTCCCTCGGGGACAAGTCGTTACCACTGGGGTTAGGTGATTTCTTTTTTGATCCTGAAGATCCTTTGCACCCCGACAGTGATGAAGATGACGAGTAAAGCAATCATGAGCGGGCGAATCCTTTCGTAGAGCAAACAATATCGGTTTTGTTTTTCGAATCAGTCCTTTTTCGCTCGATCGATAATAAAGATCCTGCAAGCATTGGGAGATTAATGCTTGCAGGACCTTTTCCCAGAACTAAATCTGCAGTGACTCAGCGGACATTTGAATTGCGGTTTCTAATGAGAGCTTGGTTGGCCCATGAGTCCAAGTGGTCAGCAACTCTCAGAATGTTCAGTCCGACCCAGTCCAATTGACGAGCTAGGCCTTGCATCGAGGTTGCTAATTCGGCTGCGTCATCCACTTCGGATACGCTTTGCTCTGAATCCTCAGTGTGTGAGTAAGTAACGCTATTCTCATCGGTGCTCGCGTTGAGAGAGTAGGGAATCATGCAAGTGTAAGCCATGAAACCAACAGCCTCTTTGCTGGCTGCTTCGTCGACTAACCGCAATGAAACGTCTTCCTCTGTGGAACTATTTTGTTCCGTCGAAAAGCCTTCCAGAGTCATTTCACTTGCTACGATAGCCTCGGAAATAGCGTCAGTATCCTGGTCAGCATTCTGGTCAACGGTTCCTTCACTGCTGCCTGCTAAGACAGTATCTGGAACGGTCCAACGTGCCACCTCGCTGAGCGAAGCAGCCAGATACGCGGAAAAATTGGCGACATTCACTTCTTCGGATAGCATCCACAAATCTTGGATGAAGGCAAATTCAACCGCCAACAGTTCTATAAGGCATTCGGGTGGTAGTTGATTTGCAGTAGCTTCGTCGTGTGACGATTCCGATGGAATGCAGTGATTGCTTCCTTCGTTTTCATTGATGGATCCAGAAAGCATTTCGCATTTTGACCAGTCGGTCTGACAGCCACCTTCCACTACGGATGGTGTTACTGGACGATTGTCGCTGAGAACGAATGTCGGTGTCCACCAATCTCGTCTGCGCACATCCGTCGCTGAGAAGTAAACGGGAGAGTCGATAACTGCAGGACTTGCGATTTCCGCGGATGACGTACTTACCTGTGCGGAAATAGTTGGTGTACTAATTACTTCTGGTGCTGGTGCGTTCCCATCGTCAGGCAGGGCAGCGAAAAGAGGAAGATCTTCCGTGCGACTGCGTGGCTGAAGACCTTCAACTGGAATCTCACTGGCGACCGGAGGTGGAGGTATCAGGCAATTCCAACGATAATGTCCATACTCTGGTGAATCATGATAACAAACCGGAGACAACCAGTTCTCAGCTTGCCCTGCCATTGCCCCTACTCCCAGAGACAAGTAGGTCGCGAAACCGAGAGACATCAAAAAGCTTCTAAGTGATTTAGTCATCCTTGTATTCTCCAACATGTCAGCCGCCCAGGAGCAGTGATTCCAGGGGCTGCCAAAGGTGTTATGGAAGGTGGGAAGTTGTCCTGATGGAGCCGTCGCAGGTTGAGACTCACTGTTGATTTGGCCTCTGCGAAAAGGTATCGAGTCGCAGCATTGATTTCCTTTGTCTCAAAGTCTTCCTTAGCCCAACATCTTTCCTTTCCAGAACAGATTGACACGGGAGTAGCGATTCTTCGGACAATGCCGATTCTGTAATTCTCAACCATTACCCAGACTGGACTTGGAAATACGTCCAAACTTCCTAACAATATGAGGATTGACCAAGATCTCCTAAACGGATTGCAAGCAAATAGGGATACAACGATGTGGCGAACAGCGATAATAAGTCTCTGCAGCTGCCTATTGGGACTCGCAGCTGGAGCAGTGGTGAGTTTGAACCGAGCTTCGACTCATGCGATCGCTCAAGTTGGTACTTCAACACTTCCCCCCACGCCGGCGATCAATCCATTCCCTAACCAGGCGGTCAATGGTGAAGGACTAGAGGAGCTTACACCAGAGGAACGGACCAATGTCGCGGTGTATGACAAGTGCAATCGCAGTGTTGTGAATATTCAGACCAAAAGCATTCAACCGGAGTCATTCTTTTCCTACGCTCGTGTTGAGGGGAGCGGAAGCGGCTCAGTTCTCGATCAGCAAGGTCACATCCTCACCAACTATCATGTGATCGAAGGGGCTAGGGACATCGTTGCCACCTTGTATAGTGGCCAATCATTCCCAGCTCAAATCGTTGGTATTGACCCAGACAATGACGTTGCCGTCATAAAAATCGTTGCACCACCAGAAACCTTATTTCCAATCGAATGGGGCGATGCATCCCGTCTGAAGGTTGGTCAAAGAATCTATGCCATCGGCAACCCCTTTGGATTTGAACGCACCATGTCGACCGGGATCATCTCTAGCTTGAACCGTCAGCTCCCAAGCCGGAATGAAAGAACTATTAAATCTGTAATTCAGATCGATGCAGCGTTGAATCAGGGCAACTCGGGTGGCCCCCTTATCAACTCGCAAGGAAAACTCATCGGGATGAACACTGCTATCGCTACAACCACGGGTGATAATGCTGGGATCGGATTTGCGATTCCCGCAACGACGCTCAGCCGCGTCGTCCCACAACTAATTCAGAATGGTCGTGTCATCAGGCCTGCCATAGGCATCGAACAAGTCTACAAATCAGAACGAGGCTTACTAATAGTTCGCGTAACACCAGGTGGACCAGCCGAAAAGGCTGGACTTCAGGGGGTCACCTTTGCGCGCAGTACGCGCACCGGCCCGCTAGGAGTTTTCAGTGAAATTCGCCCAGACATTACCACAGCTGATCTTATCGAGGCAGTGGATGGCAGGTCTGTCCAAACGGCAGATGATCTGTTGTCAGTCATTGAAGAGAAACAACCTGGTGATCGAGTCCGCCTCACCGTAGTACGTCAAAGACAGAGACGCGAAATCGAGGTCGTTCTAGGTGAAGGCGATATGAAGTAGCAACGCTTACCCGAATTTATAAAGCGAGTAGCCTTGCCGATTCCGCGTTTCCTACGAGGGTTGGTGCTTGCCGCTACTACGCACCGCTGAGACCCAACTCGGCGGATTGCTGCGCTGAGAAGGTGGTTTCCATTGCGATCTCACGCACCCCAGGCCACGCCGAACCTAAGTCTCCACAAAATAATGACTTAGGTGCGTTAACCTAGCTTAATACAGCACGGTTCTACCCTTGGTAAAGCCACGCAATGGGATTAAGATTAAGCGGGTACAACTCAACGCCAGAGCAGGCGAAATTTTATTTTCGAGCCATCAAATGTCGCATTTTTCCTTCTCCAGGTTGCATTCGATTTCAGCAATTCTCCGAAACCTAGCCCTCCTCCTGACAGTCTCTAGTAGCGTTTGGGTTTGCGAATCGGCATCCATAGCTCAAGACAACCCCAAGCCCCCTGAGCCGGAAACTCCCAAGATTGCCCCTGCCAGCGATGAGGCTGAGAAGGCATTAACAGGCTTCAAAAAGCCGGAAGGTTGGGAAGCGCAACTTGTGGCTGCCGAACCTGACTTGGCAAATCCTGTCGCTTTCTACATCGACCACAGTGGCAATGTCTATATTTGCGAGTCCTTCCGACAAGGCGTTGGCGTCACCGATAACAGAAGCCACGACCAAAAATGGTTGAAAGCCGACCTGGCTGCGATGACTGTGGAGGATCGCATTCGTTTTCATAGAGAGCTCCTTGGCGACAAAGCAGCCGATTATGAAAGTAAAGATGATCGAATTCGCTTACTCAAAGACATAGATGGAGATGGACGTTACGAAACCTCGTTGGTCTTTGCTGACCATTTCAATCGGATTGAGGAGGGGACAGGAGCTGGCGTATTGGTACGCGGAAAAGAAGCTTACTACACCTGCATTCCTAAACTTTGGAAACTTACCGATGATACGGGTGATGGCATCGCTGACCGCCGAGAGGTGCTCTACGATGGATTCGGTGTTCGAGTTGCGTTTCGTGGTCACGACATGCACGGGCTGGTTATTGGCCCCGATGGACGCCTCTACTTTTCAATAGGTGATCGCGGTTTTCATGTTGAAACCAAAAACGGTTTGCTTTCCAATCCCGAGTGTGGAGCAGTCTTTCGATGCGAATTGGATGGCACGAACCTCGAACTTTTTGCGATTGGCATGCGCAATCCACAAGAACTCGCTTTCGACGACTTCGGAAATCTTTTCACTGGAGATAATAACTCCGATAGCGGCGACAAGGCCCGCTGGGTCTACGTCGCCCGCGGTGGTGACTCCGGCTGGCGAATGTTCTATCAATACTTACCAGATCGCGGCCCATTCAATCGAGATAAACTTTGGCAACCTTACCAACCTAGTACGCCGGCTTACATCGTCCCACCGATTATCAACTTCGCAGATGGTCCTTCAGGCCTAACCTACTATCCCGGGACGGGTTTAGGCGATGACTTCAAAAATACCTTTTTCCTTTGCGACTTTCGCGGTGGCCCTGCCAACAGCGGAGTGAGGACAATTCGCGTCGAACGCGACGGAGCCTTTTTTAAAGTTGTTAACGACAGTCAATTACTATGGAGTATTCTAGCGACCGACGTAGACTTCGGTCCTGATGGCTACCTCTACGTAACAGATTGGGTGAACGGCTGGAACGGAGAAGGGAAGGGGAGGCTTTACCGCTTCGGTGACCCTAAGCACCTAAACAGTGCCATCGTGCGTGAAACCAAGTCGATTCTTCAGATCGGTTTCAAACAAATATCGATCGATCAACTCGAGCGATTTCTCTCGCATCCTGATCGACGCATACGACAAGAAGCGCAATTAGAACTCGCCAACCGCGGGGCGATTAACTCCTTCAGCAAAGTAGCTCGCTCAACTGCGGAACAGCTTCCCGCAAGGCTACATTCAATATGGGGCTTAGGCCAATTTGGTCGTCAAGCACCACTCATCACGAGCAAGCCAGGTGATGCCAAATCTGCGCTTAACATCCTCGACTCTCTATTGGAAGACGGCGATCGGGAAATCCTTTGCGCCGCGCTCAACGCTCTGCAAGATTCCGTTGCAGCTGAAATCCCAGCTACTACCCACACGAAAATCGTTGCCTTACTTAAGCATGAAGATGCTGCTGTTCGATATCATGCAGCACAAGCCGTTGGCTCATTGAAAATTCAATCTG
>JAUMAI010000028.1:17835-21969 GCA_032116775.1 Pirellula sp.
AGCTGCGTTTGAAAGTACCCTTGCTCTTCTTACCAGCAATGCTGACAGCGCGGGTAATGACATCGACCCAATCCTACGGCATGGTGGCATTATGGCCCTGGCTGGGATAGCAACTGGAAAAGAGTTAGCATCTCTAAAATCACATCCGAGCAAGTCGGTTCGATTGGCTGCGGTAGTTGCTCTAAGAAAGCAACTGAACAAAGAAGTTACGCAATTTCTCGGCGATTATGACTTAGCAGTCGCTGCCGAGGCCGCACGAGCGATTAACGATGAGCCAGCGTTACATGCAGAATGCTTAGAACAATTAGCCGATGCGGCCTATAAAACTAAGGGAAATTTCGCGTTCGAACACCGCGCACTAAACGCTGCCTTCCGCGTTGGACGTAATAATGACATCCTTGCCCTCGCATCTTTTGCAGCAGATCCTTCACGAGATCCTAGCTTACGCTTAGAAGCACTCGACATGCTAGCCACTTGGGCCACACCTGGTGACAACGACCGAGTTATGAACCGGTATCTACCGTTGCCTGCTGGACGGTCCAATGAAGAAGTGGTAAAGCAAATCCGCAAGAACTTGCCAGCTTTGGTGAGTAGTGAAGAAGCCATTCGACAAAAAGCTTTGCAAGTTGCGGCCGATTTAGGAATCAATGAAGTTGTTCCTATGCTACAGGTCATTGCACAAAGCGAAGCATCCAGCACAGCTGATAAATGCCAAGCGCTTGAAGCCTTGGCGGGGCTCGAAGGAGCCAAATCGCTCGAGCTTATCAAAAGTCGACTTGATGACGAAGCCTTACCCTTACGAATGACGGCTCTAAAACTCTTAGCAAAGTTAGAACCGAAGGCCGCTCTACCCTATATCAGCCAGAGCGTGAACTCTCTCGACAGCTTGGAACGCCAAAATGCTTGGGACTCGCTCGCTAGCCTACCACCAGCTGACAGCAAAGCTCTTTTGGAAAAAGGGGTCGAACAACTGATTGCAGGAATCCTGCCCCGCGATAGCTGGCTGAATGTTATAGAAGCCTCCGTTGCCAAGATTGATGACTCCACCGCCGACGACCTTAACAAGTTTCGTGAAAAACTCGCTACGGAAGATAAACTTGGAAACTATCTTCATCTCCTAGAGGGTGGAAATGCGGCAACAGGTTCCGTCTTATTTTACACGCGGGCTGAACTATCCTGTGTACGATGTCACAAAGTCGCGGGACGCGGTGGTGATGTTGGCCCAGATTTAAGCTCCATCGGAAAACAAAAAGAACGCCGCTACCTACTGGAATCGATCGTAATGCCAGATGCTGCCATCGCACAAAATTTCGAAACAGCGATCGTCCTGACTGAGGACGATGAAATCTTCACGGGTATTGTGAAGGGAGAAAACGATACGACGCTCGAACTTACTTTGGCTGATGGAAAGATGGTTTCAATACCTATTGACTCCATAACTGACCGCAGAAAAGGAAAATCCTCCATGCCTCTCGATCTTCATAAATATCTGTCGGACCGCGAACTTCGAGATTTGGTTGCCTTCTTGGCTAGCCTCGATGGGACGCAAAAACCAGAAAACAAAGATTCTGGACATGGTCTTTAATTGAGCCGAGCTCGACATTTGTGTACATTTGACTAAGCGGGGGATGGCGATGGACTATCTCCCAGCCCCTCCTTTTTGCTCCCTCCCTATTTTCGCTCCAAGCGTCCACAACAATCTAGGAGACGCGCATGTTTGTGCGAATAAAGTTTATGGATAATCTACACCGCACGTCTTTTAAGACAGTTGCCTACTGTTTGTTAACCCTGACTGCGCTAGGAAATTCAGCTCCCGCAGAAGACATCAACTTCAATCGCGATATACGGCCAATCCTGTCAGATAAATGCTTTGCGTGTCACGGATTTGATGCGGCCCATAGGCAGGCAGAGCTCCGGCTAGATACTGCTGAAGGAGCCTATGACTCTTCTCGTGAGGCCGTGGCCATTGTACCTGGCGATATCAGCAAGAGCGAAGTTTGGAAACGAATCGTCTCAAGTGATCCCGATGTTATCATGCCTCCCCCCGAGAGCCACAAGGAACTCACTGAAGCAGAGCGAGAAACGATCAAACGTTGGATTGAGCAAGGGGCTCGGTATGCGAAACATTGGTCGTTTGAAGCTGCCACAATGCCTGCCGTTCCGCAAACTTCACAACCCAGCAATAACGAAATTGATGCCTTCATCGGTGCGCGTCTCGACGCTTTAAACTTGAAAGCTGCTCCTGAAGCCAACAAGGAGATTCTGGCAAGACGCCTATCCTTTGCGTTAACCGGCCTGCCACCCTCAGCTAAGGACGTTCGCGAGTTTCTTGCGGACAATAGTCAGGAAGCCTATTCCAAGCTGGTGGAAAAATTCCTTGAAAGCCCTCAATTCGGCGAAGAGATGGCTCGGCATTGGCTGGACGTTGCTCGTTATGCAGATACGCACGGCATGCATCTCGACAACGAAAGACAAACATGGGCTTATCGCGACTGGGTGATCAGCGCTTTCAATCGCAATCTCCCATTCGACCAGTTCACCATCAAACAATTAGCGGGCGACTTACTACCTAACGCGGGAGAAGAAGAACTTATTGCAACCGGTTTCAACCGTTGCAATGTGACCACAAGCGAAGGTGGTTCCATCAACGATGAACTTCTCTACCGATATGCGGTTGACCGAACGAGCACTACGGTCTCCGCTTGGATGGGTTTAACCGGCGGCTGTGCCGTCTGTCATGACCACAAGTTTGATCCAATTAGTCAGCGCGAATTCTATCAGATGTATGCGTTTTTTAATTCCGCCGCGGATCCTGGCTTCGACGGAAACGCATTACTAACACAACCGGTCTTAAAGCTCTCGATGCCTGAGGTGCGAACTCAACAGCAAGCTATCGATGAGAAGATAGCAGGCATACAAAAACAAATTGATGAAAAAGTAGCAACGATCACCTACGTCGATCCGGCGAGCATCGAGCCGAAGCCAGAGACCAAGATTACAGAAAACATCTGGATGGATGATGAGTTTCCAAAAGGTGGAAACCTCTTCGCATCGCCTGGTGCGCCGACTCAGTTTGTTGAAAACATCGAAGGTTTGGCAGTTTTTAGCGGAACTAAAGCCGTTAAACGAACTGACGCTGGCTTGGCGCAGGACGTTTGGGATAAAGCCCAGGAACCATTGATCCTACCCCAAGGTGGCATGCTGTTTGCCTATGTTTGGCTAGACGCCGCCAATCCTCCCAAGTCGATCATGCTTCAATACCATCGCTCCGCTTGGCAGCACCGCGCAGTTTGGGGCGACTACGAGGCTATTCCTTGGGGTGCTGCCAATACAACCGAACGAGTTGCTATGGGACCACTTCCGGAAGTTGGTAAGTGGGTTCGGCTCGAATTACCAGTCGAGAAATTAGGCCTAAATCCAGGTGACTCCCTGACAGGCTTTGCGTTAACGCAATTTGGCGGCGCCGTCTACTGGGATAAGGTTGGCGTAACTGGTTCCATCAATCCTGCCACAGACCCACAGCAATCGTTTCAAGCTTGGTGGACCCAAATCGCTGGTAAAGATGTTCCCGGCATTCCCGAAGCAGTCAAAGAAGTTGCTAAAGGCGGTCCGAAGCCAGACGTCGATTCAACTGCTCTGAAGCGGTATTACATTCAAGCAGTATGCCAAGCAACCAAAACTTCTTTCACCGATCTGCAAAGCCAAATGGATGGCCTCAAGCAAGAGCGGCAAAAACTAGAGGAGTCGATCCCCAGCACGTTTGTTTATCGAGACCTTCCGAGTCCGCGCGAAAGCTTTGTCATGCTGCGTGGAGCTTACGATAAAAAAGGGGATCCAGTTCAACCTGAGGTCTTCGCCTTCCTTCCGCCGCTTAAAAAAGCCGATCCAGCGGGACGTGCAACCAGACTGGACCTTGCGAATTGGTTGGTTGCCCCCGAACATCCGCTGACTGCCAGAGTGACTGTCAACCGTTTTTGGCAACAGTTCTTTGGCGTTGGCTTAGTAAAGTCTAGTTATGATTTCGGATCCCAGGGTGAACTACCTAGCCACCCTGAACTTTTGGATTGGCTATCTCTTAAGTTCCAAGAGTCAGGCTGGGATGTAAAACAACTAATTCGCTTGATAGTACACTCA
>JAUMAI010000029.1:0-1834 GCA_032116775.1 Pirellula sp.
CCTGACGCGGTGGTTCGGGCGAGCCGGACCCTGGGGACGAATCTGCTCGTGATCGAGCCGGCCGGGCAGTCGATCTATGCGATGCATCACGGCCGGACCACGGCTGGACGACCAGTGCTCGGCTCCTGGCTCACCTATGGACTTGGAAGTGAGAGCCAACAACTACCCGCTTTCGTGGTGCTAACAGATCCTGGTGGATTACCTGTGCTAGGTACCGATTGCTGGTCTAACGGATGGCTTCCCTCGCTCTATCAAGGGACTGTGATTCGCCCACAAGAGCCTCGCATCTTAAACCTCGACCCTCCACCTAAGCTCGCAGGCACACCGCAGCGTGCTTACCTGAACTACCTGCAGAAACTAAATGCCGATCATCTAGCTACGCGCGGTTTTGAGTCCGAACTCTCGGCTCGTATGAAAACATTTGAATTGGCTGAAGCTATGCAAACCTCTGCCAAGGAAGCACTAGATATTGGACAAGAAACTGCCGCTACTCATCGCATGTATGGACTCGATCAAGATGCCACGCGCGAATATGGAACGCGTTGCTTAATTGCGCGGCGTCTTGTCGAACGAGGTGTCCGCTTCGTACAAATCTACACCTCAACGCAACAATGGGACCACCATGGCAATATCACAGCAGCCTTACCTTCAAGCTGTAAAAAGATCGACCAACCAGCCGCAGCGCTAGTGAAAGATCTTAAGCAACGTGGCTTATTGGATACGACTTTGGTGCATTGGGGTGGTGAAATGGGGCGTCTGCCCGTGATCCAAAACGAGAAGAACGTTGGTCGAGACCATAACACATACGGCTTTAGCACCTGGTTAGCAGGTGGCGGAGTACGGGAGGGTATGGTGTATGGCGAAACCGATGATTTCGGATATCAAGCGGTCAAAGATATTGTCAATCATTTCGACTACCATGCGACTCTGCTGTATCTATTCGGCCTTGATCCGCAAAAACTCGCATTCGTTCGCCCCGGTGGTAACGGCACATTATTGGATGGGCAACCAGGCCGAATCGTCAACGAAATCCTCAAACGGCCTACAGCCTGAAATGACCAGCTTAGTTCGGCCTGTCCACTGTAGGGTGGAGAGGTGACCCTCCAATCGTTCGGCTGCTGCACAGATAACTTACGGTTTTAACTGGGTAGCGCCTTGGCTTTCGACACCACCTCCTACCCCTCATTTTGGCACAAATCCACCTTCCCACCTTCCCAAAAAGCCCTTTGCTGTTCAAACTTTCGCTATTAGATCTTTGACTTTTTTTGAATCGGTTTTGGAGAGTTCGAGTGAGCACCACTTTTCGTATTGCGGCCTTGGCTGGTGATGGTATCGGGCCCGAAGTGATGAAAGAAGCCATCGCCGTTTTGCGGTCCGTAGAAAAGAAGTTTGCGCTCTCGCTACAAATCACAGAGGCACCCGTGGGCTGGGCCGGTATCGATGCTTACGGAACCGCGCTCTCGGATGATGTCCTTCAGATTTGCAAAGACTCGCATGCGATTTTGTTCGGTTCCGTTGGTCTACCGGATCGCGATAACACAGTCCCTAAGGAACAACGTCCCGAACGCGCCGCTCTATTGCGCTTGCGCAAAGAGTTTTCACTCTATGCAAACTTGCGTCCGGTACGCTTATACCCAGAACTTGTTCACGCTTGTCCCCTGCGTACGGAACGTATTTCGAAAGGTGTTGACGTTTTAGTCGTTCGTGAATTAACCGGTGGACTTTATTTCGGTCAACCCAAGACGACCACCGAACTTCCCGACGGTCAGAAAAAAGCTGTTGACTCAATGGTCTATACGACCCATGAAGTAGAACGCATCGCGCATGTCGCGTT
>JAUMAI010000029.1:1844-6739 GCA_032116775.1 Pirellula sp.
AGCAGCGCGCTTGCGACGCAAACTGGTTACCAGCACTGATAAGGCGAACGTGCTTGAGTCGGGTATCCTATGGCGCGACGTCGTAACCGAAGTCGCTAAACAATATCCTGACGTTACTTTGGAACATATGCTCGCCGACAATGCCGCGATGCAGTTAATACTTAATCCCGGCCGTTTCGACGTCTTACTGTGCGAGAATACCTTCGGAGACATGCTCAGCGATGAAGCCGCGGCCTTAGCTGGCTCTTTAGGTATGCTACCAAGCGCTAGTCTTGGTGCTGCGACTGGAGCAGAAACAACTTTTGGATTGTATGAACCAGCCGGCGGATCGGCGCCCGACATCGCTGGCAAAGGTATTGCTAATCCGTTAGCCCAAATACTGTCTGCTACTTTGTTGCTGCGTTATAGCCTGGGCTTGGACCAAGCGGCCACTGCAGTTGAAACCGCTATCGCCAAAGTGATCGCCAGTGGTAAACAAACTCGCGATGTTTGCTCACCTGAAAACAAATCGCCAGTTGGAACACGCGAAATGGGGCAAGCTATTTGCGACGCCATCTTGGCATAATGTCATCCTCTACAGGTAGACAACAATGAAGACGGTTCCCGATTTCTGGTTTGAACCTCATCCATGGATCAATGGTTCATGGCAACCTGGAACCGAATCGGTAACCGTCATCAATCCTGCCACCTCCGAACCCCTTGCCCAGATCACCCGAGCGACACCTTTCCAAGTGCAACTGGCGATCGATGGAGCTGCACAAGCATTCGACACCTGGCGTTATCGTCCAGCCGGCGAGCGAGGAGTGATTCTAAAAAACACTGCTGCTCTCCTACTTAATCGCAAAGATAGTTTGGCTCGGCTGTTAACGGCTGAGCAAGGCAAACCTTATACGCAAGCCGTAGCAGAGATTGAGTACTCGGCCAGTTTTTTCCAATGGTTTGGCGAAGAGTCGCGAAGAGTTTATGGCAGAATTGTTCCACATCCCGAACCGCAGCGCGAGTTTTTTATCGAGCACAAACCCATAGGTGTGGCTGGTCTGATTACACCTTGGAATTTTCCTTTGGCTCAAGCGGCAAAGAAGATTTCTGCAGCATTAGCAGCGGGTTGTACTGCAGTCTGGAAGCCAGCCGAAGCCACTCCGCTAATCGCACTCGCCTTAGCACCGATTCTCACCGAGGCGGGACTACCACCCGGAGTGCTACAAATCGTGCCTGGACGTGGATCACAAATCGGCGAGATCTTCGCTGACCACCCTAAGATACGAGTCCTAAGCCTCACTGGCTCGACCTCCACCGGCAGTGCCTTGATGGCCGCGGCTGCCCGTGGCATCAAGAGAGTTTCACTGGAACTTGGTGGCAACGCACCATTCATCATCCTACCGGATGCAGATCTTGAATTCGCAGCTGAGCAATTATGTCGCCTGAAACTTTTTGTATCAGGGCAAGTATGCGTGACTGCCAATCGCGTTTTCGTTCACCAAGATATTGCAACTAGTTTCACGGATCTAGTTGCTCGAAGATTGGCTAAAGCTAAACTCGGTAACGGTCTATCAGATGATGTCGATGCTGGTCCTCTTATTCATCCAACAGCCTGCCGTGAAGTTAGCGCCTTGGTTGAGGATGCACTAGCCAACGGAGCCGAATCAGTCGTTAGCAACCGTAGCTATGAATTAGAGCCCAGCAACACTCGCGGTAGCTTCTACCCAGCTACGTTGTTAACTAACGTTGTCGATTCGATGGCCATTGCCCAACAAGAAATCTTTGGTCCCGTAGTTCCTATTTTGCGATACACCGATTTCGCGGAGGTTGTTCAGCGTTCCAATGCTACGCCATTTGGCTTAGCGGCATACGTTTTTGGAAGCGATATTGCCCGCTGCCGTACGATCGCGTCACACTTGGAAGTTGGAATCGTAGGGATTAATGAGTGGCGACCTCTCAAGGCTGAAATACCCTTTGGTGGTGTGAAGCAAAGCGGTATCGGCGCTGAAGGTGGCGAGGAAGGACTTCGGGAATTCCTCGATACACAGGTGATTTCTTTGCCCAAGCCCTCTTTATTCTAAGGAAGCCTTTCTCCAACCATCGTTTCTAGGAGTGTGCTGCGATTTTTGTCTATAAGTTGATACCCGAGTACCAACTGATTACTTACGCATGCTACACCCAGATAACAAATCGCGTTCTATTCGTTGCGTTTTTCACTAATCGCAATTTTGTCCTTACTCAATAGCCTCCAATCTCCCAAACTTGCAGATAAATTCGGCGGAATTGAAATTTATGCGTTCTATTGATCTAGATCACCAACTTCGACGCATAATTCAGCGCGGTAGAGTCATGACCGCTCCTGCTCAATTACTTGCCTATGATGCGGATGGCTTGGGTTATAAATCATTTCCGCCACAGGCTGTTGTGATTCCAGCAGATAGCGAGGAACTGGCACAACTTATCGCCGCAGCAAAATCTCTTAACCTGCCAATCACGATGCGAGGCGCAGGGACTTCACTTTCGGGAGGCCCGGTCGCTGCCCAGGCTGGAATCGTAGTCCATACTTCTTCGCTACGGAAAATCCGACAGATCCAGGCAGATGAATTCTGGTGTGAAGTTGAATGTAGTTGCACTCTCAAGCAACTTGATGAAGCGTTGAAACCTTACGGCTTGTTCTATCCACCCGATCCTTCAAGTGGAACAGTTTGTACCCTTGGTGGAAATATCGCGATGAATGCGGGGGGAGCTCATTGCTTTCGCTTCGGCGTCACCAGTAATTATGTCCTGGGTGTTGAAGCTATTATGCTAGACGGTACAGTTCATCGATTTGGCGGTCCAGCTGGTGGACGCGGTGCTTACCGCGAGGACTGGAAGCGATTGATGGTAGGCTCTGAGGGCACTTTAGCGGCCTTTACGCGAGTCTGGTTGCGAGTTCTTCCTCGTCCTGAAAAAGAATGGACCTTTCAAGCATCTTTTCCAGATCTGCAATCCGCCGAACGAGCGATTCACGCTTTGGTTGCGCATTCATCTTTTCCAGTAGCCATCGAATTGATGGATCCACGATTTGTATCGCTGGTTGAAAAGAGCCCTATGGCCGCTGGTTTACCACAAGATAAATTCCTGATGGTCACTGAAATTGATGGCCCCGAGCAACTTGTCGATAGCCGAGTCAGCGAAGTAAATCAATTACTTATCAAAGCTGGTGCTGAGGGAGTTCAATACAGCGATGATCCGGCTCGTCGACAAAAACTTTGGAAGGCACGTAAAGTTGCGGGCGGCTTGATGGGGCAATTGAGCCCAGATCTTGTTGTCCAAGATGCCGTGATACCCAAACGCTCACTCGCCGATGTCCTGGAAATGATCTATCGAGAAGCGGATGCGGTTGCGATTCCAGTCGTCAACGTCTTCCATGCCGGGGATGGAAATCTCCACCCCAACTTCATGTTTGACTCACGCAACCCACAGAAGCTTCAGCAAGTCGAAGCCATTTCCAAACGCCTCATGCGCAAAGTGTTAGAAGTGGGAGGGACACTTTCTGGCGAGCATGGCATCGGTAACGACAAATCATCCTATATGCCTCTCGTCTTTGGCCCCACAGCCACTCAACTACAATTATCGATACCAGCTGCATTTGATCCCGAGTATCAACTTAATCCGCTTAAGATGTTTCCTCAGCGGAAATATGCTCATGCGGCAGTGACTACTCCTGAAATATACCATGTCGAAATGGCGGCAGAGGAGGAACGGCTCTTTTCCAGTTTCATCGACTCCATCGATGGTGTAGCTACGATCGATGCTCAAGAGACTTGGCAGCATATCGACGACAAAGTGAAACAGCACCACCTGCGTTTCCCATTATTACATAGCCCTAATCACACGATAGCCGAACATCTACGGGCATCGCATTTCGCACCAGCCTCATCAAGATTTGGTCCATTTTGCGATAATATCCTCGGAATGAATTGGAAGTTGCCTAGTGGAGAAATCGTTCGAATCGGTGAAAGAGTTGCCAAAACAACGACCGGGTACGATCTGCTGCGATTTCTTATCCAATCTCCGAGTGATCTTGGCCAAGCCCTGCAATACGTTATTCGCTTAAGAGCGACGGTCGGTGACTACTATGAAATCTTAGTTCATGGAAACGATGAATCTTTATTCAACTTCGCGGACCGATTACGCCATAGTTGCTGGATTCATTGGCTTGATTCCTTCGACTATTTGATCACAGACTCAAACCCTTCCACATCGATTCGGCTGGTTATTAACACACCTGCCAATGAGTGGGAATTATGTAGTAAGATGCTTAGCCAGATGGCTGGAAATGACCCGTTAACAGTAACGACTCAGCCGATTCCTGGACCACCAGCGGATGGCCTACCTGATATCTCTATAAAGACAACCTGCTCACACGCTCGGCAACTTGCGCGTTCGATCAACAAGCAGTTTGGCTTGCCTTCCGTCGTATCGGAATACCTAGGTATCCTTCATTTGTTTTTCCCCTCCTCCCAAGTTGATAAAAATTTACTTTCATCCATTATCACCGAACACCGTGAATCGATTCACGCCTTAGGTGGAGATCTGTTATCGCGACATATCCCTGCCGATCCTCCAACCTCAGCGGAGCGTCACTGGCTGAAGGTTATCGCTCAAGCATTCCAACAAACGGGAGGACGACAAACCGATGCATAATCCAGATATTGATAGGGCAGGGGACCTCCAGCATGAGCCGACGCCCTTGGCGGAACTATTAACCAATTGCGTTCATTGCGGCCTGTGCTTAGAGGCTTGCCCCACGTACCAGATTACTGGGGACGAAAATAACTCACCTCGTGGTCGATTAAGATTATGGCGCAAAGAAGAAGAGCAGCAGCTTAATAACGATCCGCATGTAACACATTACACCTCGGAATGCGTTG
>JAUMAI010000029.1:6749-9136 GCA_032116775.1 Pirellula sp.
CGCTTGCGAACCTGCCTGTCCTGCAAATGTGCCTTATGGTCAAATCCTGGAAACGGTCCGTCACACTCATGTTGCCAAGGGTCGTATCAAGCCGCGCTGGTTTTTGCGCTGGGCAGCCCGTCTGGTTCAAGCACCGCGTCTGTTCCAATACTTCTCCACACCTGGCAGAGTCCTCCGCAACTTTGGGCTACTCAAACATAAGCTCATATTCCCTGGCCAGCCTGCTATGGGCTTGAGTACTGCGGCTTATGCCAAACAATTAATGGCGATCCATCAGCCGACAGGCCCCACAGTAGCTTTACTCACGGGCTGCCTCATGGAAGGTTTATTTCGTGAACTAAACTATGCGACGGTTCGAGTATTAATCGACCATAATATTCGGGTTGTGATCCCAGAAGACCAAGGCTGTTGCGGTGCGTTTCCCGAACATCTTGGGATTGGCGATATTCATAAACTTCAAGCACATAATCTAAAAGCTTTTAGTGCGCAACGAGTGGATGTTGTTCTCTCTAGCTCCTCAGGTTGCGGCCTCGCCTTGTCGAAGGCTTTAGCGGGTAGTATCCCCGTGATGGATGTTTTGCAGTTCCTGAGTCAACTTGATCTAAAGCAACGACATCCGGCATCAAGTTCCGCTCGCCTGTATGTTGACTTACCCTGTCACCTAATACATGGACAACGCGTCGCTGGCATACCAGATAAAGTGCTAAATGCGACTGGTTATCGCTGGGAGTTGGCCCCCAATGCGACCGAATGTTGCGGCTCTGGGGGGACCTATAATCTCCAAAAACCAGACAATTCCCGGCAAATACTGGCTCGTAAAGCAGCCTTTCTGGAGACTGCTGAAGGCGAACCCGTCATACTGGGCACATCGAATCATGTTTGCATGATGCAATGGTATTCTGCTGGAACTTTAGGCCTCGTTCGACGTCCATATCTGGTAAAACATATCATCGAATTGCTGGATCCAGCTGGCACAGCGATACCACCTCAGCGTTGATCTCATCGAAAGTATTCGTTAGCGAAGGTTACATATGAATCGTTTACGCAAATGTTTTTTGGATTCATTCGTAGCGCTCGCCGTAATACTCTTGGCGACATGGACACCGATGCAAGCTGAGGAATTTGATCTCAGTCTTACGCTCAGCGACATTCAACTTGGCAAACAAGTATCAGGCCAGTCGATCGATACTCCGCAGTTGAGCAATCGAGTCGTCCTGCTCGAATTCTGGGGTGTGAAATGTCCACCCTGCTTGGTTAGTATGCCTAAGCTAGAACAACTGCATAAAGAACTTGGACCGATGGGCCTATTAGTCGTGGGAGCCCACGCCCAAGGTGGTCCGGTTGAGGCGATTGAAAACTCCGTACAGCAACTCGGTGTCTCTTTCCCTATTTTTGAAAATGCGGGCTTAGCCAAAGGGAATGACTTTACGGGCATCCCACACTGCATGCTATTCGACCACGAAGGTAAATGTCTTTATCGAGGTTCACCTTTTCAGGTCGAATCTGCACTTCGACA
The DNA here is from genome assembly GCA_032116775.1 of Pirellula sp. Lineage (GTDB taxonomy): Bacteria > Planctomycetota > Planctomycetia > Pirellulales > Pirellulaceae > JAFLCP01. The sequence goes on from JAUMAI010000029.1 coordinate 8,266, forward strand.
AGCGGTCGCTAATGCGCCACCTATGATCTTGGAAGGTCGCAAACTCGAAGTATTAACTAACTTTAATGAGCAACTTCGTAGTGAGGCCGCCTTTGCAGCTGTCCTCCGCAAAGCACGTAGTTTGACCGATTCCAAGGATGCTAAGACAGCCGAGGAGGCTGCTTATGTAGTAAAGCAATTAACAACCTACGGCGATAGACTTCTATCTATGGCTCAAGAAGGTCGTGATGCAGATCCGTTGGGGGCTGTTAATACGCTTAAACGCATCACTGCAATTTATCGTGGAAGCGAACTTGGGAACGAAGCAGCCAACTTACAAAAAGCATGGAAGAAAGATGACGAATTCCAAGATGCGCTGAAGGGTGCCGAGATGTTAGTCCAATTACAAGCTGCTTATGAAACGGTACTCGCAGCTACATCGAGCAAAGAAGGCGCGCTATCGGCTGAAACAGCAGAATCTTTACCTGCTCCCGTGAAGCGCAAAATGGGATCGATGGTTAGATCGATTCTCAAGACGGCGCCAACATCAAAGGCTGCCGAAAGAGCGAAAGAGATCGCTGCACAACTGAAATTGGAACTGGACTCCTAAGCTTCTCTCATCGATTAGAGCTCACACCTACGTTCAGACACGTCTGCAAGCGGATTAATAAAATCCTCTGGAGCGGTGTGGCACCGGAGATTAAAATAGTGCCAGCGTTGGCATGAAAAAAGGTCAAGATTAAGCCCACATTTCCAGGACCGACTTTTCCAAATCACAAGCAGCGCAAACCACAACCGCCGCAATTAGCGTAAGCTGTTTACAGAAAACAACTTACATCAACCACGGGGTGTAGCTCAGCCTGGCTAGAGCGCTACGTTCGGGACGTAGAGG
>JAUMAI010000030.1:0-4539 GCA_032116775.1 Pirellula sp.
TGTCACAGCACAATCGAACTCCGAATACGTCCTCCCAATTGCGCAAGAGCGCGTCTGCTCACAACTCTTCTGCAAAGAGAAAGTCCTTTCTAAATGAGCTTCGGAAGTTCCTTTATGCTCCCACGACAAAAGGTGTCGACTCGTTGCGAAGCCATTCTCAACGAGTGAAGCGTCCACTTCTCGCTGAGCAACTTGAGGTTCGCCTGGCCTTAGCAGCCGACATTACGACGAATGAGGATCTTTTGTCGAGTGCTTATGAATCCGCCAAGATCAGCTTGCTCGTTAACGAACATGATTCGAACCGCACCCAAGATGTCCCTAGCCTGCAATTGAATTGGTCTCATTCCGCCCAGGACGATGAGGCGTGGAGTGAGGAATCATTCGAGAATTGGCAGCGTGCTATCGAGACAGCGAACACGACGGTGCGCAATGCTGTTCAGCAAAAGTCCGTGATCGATGCCGTCTGGTCTAACGCTACGATGGATTCGTTGAAATCGGCATTAACGAACTCGAACTCTATTGCAATCGAACTTAGGTCAGCCACCGATTTGCAAGGGGCTGCTGCGGCCTACGCGGTTCGGAGTCACCTCGGATCGGAAACGATTTACGTCAATCGCGATTGGCTACTGACCAATCCCGGCTCAGAGATTATCCAGCGGGTTTTGGTGGAGGAAGTCGGCCACGCACTTGATCACCGACTAAACCCATCCGATTCGACAGGAGACGAGGGGAAGCTTTTCGCAGCCGTTGCCATCGACGGCTCCATTAGCGACTGGGAGAAAGAAACCCTACAGGCTCGCAATGACCATGGTTTTCTCTCTATCGATGCTGCAAAGGTTCCAGTTGAGTTTGCATCTTTGAATACCGCTGTCTTTGTCAACGCGTATCGAATCACTTCGGTCGTCGATAAAGAAACCAACATTCATACTTTCGATTTCTCGAATCCTGTGGGTGGCCTGTCAGTTACTGACGGAACCAGCAATCGAGAATTCAGCGGAAACGACGTTTCCGTTACCATGCAGTCCCCCAACCTCAAAGACTTCGCGGGTAATACCACATCCGCCGTTCATGGCTGGATCAGTCGCCCGATCAAAGTAAACGGGCGAGTGGTAGGGGTTTATTTCTGGAGCGATACAGATTTTAGTACGTTGACGCTAGCTCAACAGGATGGAAATGCCGACGGCGACCGATCCACTGCAGATAATTTTGGCTATGTTCTGGTAGTCGATCAAGCGACATTCAATAACTTAGCTTTTGTAAGTGGTTCCTCTTCCTTAAAGACCATCGGTTCTTCTTCCGATCGCGTGGATACCGCCCTTAATAGCTTGTTATCTCCAGCCAACAGCGCCCCAACGGCGACCAGCGATACGGCAGACGCTACAGAGGCAGGTAGCGCCGCTAGCGGTAACGGCGGTAACTTGAATGTCGGATCTGCTGCCACAGGCAATGTATTGACGAATGATACCGATCCTGACACCGCCAACGGTGACACCCTCAGAGTTTCCCTGATTGGCCTTTGTGGTTCAGCAACATCTGCCGTGGCGACAGGCTCCACGTCAGCCAGTGGTGGTACGACTGTTACTGGTTTGTACGGCTCTCTCGTGATCGGAGCGAATGGCTCCTTCCAGTACAATGTGGATAACAGCAATCCTAAAGTCCAGGAACTGCGATTATCGAGCAATACTTTGACAGAAACGTTCACCTACGTCATAGTCGATAGTAGCGCTGCCAGTTCTTCGACGAGCCTCGCCATTACGATTCGCGGCAGCAACGACCTGCCTGTAGCTCTCAACGATACCAACGTTGCTAAGGAAGCAGAATCAACCGTAAGTGGGTCCGGCTTGACAGCCACGGGAAACGTATTAGGAAATGATTCGGACGTTGATACCAATAGTGAAACAGAGGCCATTTTAGGCCAAAATGCCGCTGCTACCATAGGAACCCTCACCGTCAATTCGGCGTATACAGAACTTAAGTTTATCGGCCAAAGCGGTTTCACATCGGTCAAAGTAGGCCAAACTCTTTACCTACTGGTAAGTGGTACCTATCGCGCTGTCAGCGCTTCTAATGGATCTTTGATACAAGTTGCCGCGAAGCCAACCCAGGATGCCAGCGGAGCCTTCCTGATCAATCTTACCGGTGTCCCGTCCTATTACGTTGATGGCAGCAATCAGACCATCACAACATTGAATGGATCTAGTGTTGGCTTCAAAACGGCTACAACCGAGACCACCAACAGCAACTCGATGAAAACGGCGACGGTCAGTACTTCCCAATCCGTCGCCTCCACAACTGTCAATGTTACTCAGGTGACCAGTGGAGTGATTGCCGTAGGTATGACCATGTCGGGACCCAATGTTCCGGCAGGTACTACCGTCATTGAGACCACCTACGACACCTCGAACGTCTTAACGAGTTTTAAGGTCAATGCTTCTTTAAGCACGACACCGAGCAATTCCAATGTCACCTTTTTCTCGAGCGCGGGAAGTTCACTCACTGGACGCTATGGTATTTTATTGCTGTCAGCTGACGGTAGTTACACCTATACACCTTTTGCTGATAACCCCGACCTTATCGCGAATCAAAAGGTATTAGACCAGTTCCCCTACACGATGCAGGATGCTTTAGGAGCCACCTCGGACGCGATACTCACGATCACGGTCTTAGGCACATCGGCTGCCGACCCAGTTTCCTCCAACGATACAGGGAGCGCCACGGAAGCAGGTGGCAACAATAACGCTACCGGCGGCACGCAAGCCAGCGGTAACGCACTAAGCAATGATACAACCCCCAGCGGCACGTTAACCATCCAAAGCGTCGGTAGCAATGCCGCAGCCGAAACGACCATCACCAGCAGTGAAACCTCGGTCGCAGGTCTCTATGGAACATTGTTCATCAGGAACACCGGCGTTTATCGATATGAAATCAATAACTCTCTAGCAGTTGTCGACGCCCTCAATTCAGGCAACAGCTTGCAAGATGTTTTCAATTACACGGCGAGCAATGGTTCCGGAATTTCGTTAGCCAAATTGACGGTGACCATCAATGGCTCGAACGACTTCCCGGTAGCGAACAGCAATTCCGCAATACTGACTGCCAATGATGGGACGTCAGTCTCTGCATCTGCGAACGTACTGCAGAATGACACCGATGTCGACAACCCCGCCAGCAGCCTAACCGTCTCCAAGGTGAATGGCTCAAGTGCGCTAGTCGGAACCACAATCACCGGTACGTATGGTTCGTTGACACTCAATTCCAATGGGGATTGGACCTACACCATCGATCCTAACAATGCGACGGTCAATAACCTGCAAGTAGGTCAGTCGGTAACCGAGTCTTTTAGCTACACCGCACTCGATCCAAATAGCGGCTCGAATGACAGTACACTGAACTTGACCATCAATGGTTCTGCCAACCGCGTTGCAGTGAATAATGTTTTTGTTAACGAAGCCTCTCCTTTCGCCGTATTTCAAGTGAGCGGCGCGGTAGGAGTTGAGACTCAACTATCTCTAGGCAACACGAGTGATCCAACCGATAGAGATGCTACGCTGTCAGGTGGAACGGCTGACATTGGAAGTCAACTTCAAGTTTATATTAATGGAACCTGGACCAATTACGACCCAGGTACCTTTGTAGCTATTCCAAGCGGCGGCGTACTGCTGGTACGAGTCGCCGTTAATCAAGATACGCCCTATGAAGGTAATGAGTCATTTGTTCTTACCGCCACGACCCGAGATAACAATTCGGCGAACGGTATCGGTACGATCAATGATGAAGGGGAAGGGGATATCTATCTCGGAAACAATACGTCAGGTAATGCGAACTCACCCGGCGATATCGACCCGAATGGTCCAGACTATCCGGCGGCACTCGATGACGATCGTACAATTTCCGTTACTAGCACGACCGTCAACGAGGCATCGCCTTATGCATTCTTCACGGTTACTGCGTATCAAGCTCAGACCATCGAATTGTCTTTCCTAGCTGGCAACGTGAATCCGACAGCCACTGGTTCTGGAACTGACTATGGTTCCAATGGAAGTGATAGTCGTGTTAATCTTGAATATTGGAATACGGAAGCGGCTGGTGGCCCCGCTTGGACCACCTATACCACCGCATTTCGCGTCCCTGGTACCGCCAGCGCAACGGCAGCAATTCTGGTGCGTACCTCGATCGTGAATGATGTTCCCTTTGAAGGCTTTGAGGATTTCCGCTTACGAGCCGCTTACTTATCCGGAGGAGCAACCTCCGCTACGGGTATAGGCACCATCATCGATGATGCGACTGGGACAATTTACAATAGCGACGGAACGATCGATTCTTCGACAACCAAAGATGATGATCGCACGATCTCCATCGGTAACTTGAACCTCAACGAGGGTTCGAACTACGCCATCTTCACCGTCACCGCAATCGCTGGCTATGTGCTCGATCTCCAATTGGCCAATGCCAGCGGTGGATCTTCCGGTGTGGCCGATCTGCGTAGCAACTCGACACTACCAGCGCTCGAAGTCTGGGATGGTTCACAGTGGGTGAGCT
>JAUMAI010000031.1:0-5009 GCA_032116775.1 Pirellula sp.
TTTCTCTTCAGGCTTTGGCTCTTGTGGCTTAGCTTCTTCAGCAGGCTTGGCTTCCTCGGCAGGCTTGGCTTCCTCGGCAGGCTTAGCTTCTTCAGCTGGCTTGGCTTCGGCAGGTGGTTGTTCTGCAGGTGGCTGAGCTGGGGCTGGTTCTTGCGCTGCGCTGAAACCAGCGAGCAACATCACGATCCAAGTAAATCGGAACACAGTTTTCACTGCGAAACTCCTTGTACGAAAACTAGGGACTCGTGCACTGTCAACAGAGTGGCACGTTGATGACTGACAAATACTCTTTAGACCATTTCTTAATTAAACTGCTGCGCGCGATTCTCCGAGACGACCGGCTAGGTTATCACTCAGGTAACTTAGGTGGCTGGATTTCGGGGTAATTGCTGCTGGCTAAACCTTCACGCAGAAAAGTCACTAAAGCTTTCTTTTCCTCAGCAGTTAGTTTCAAAGCGAAAATTTCTTCATCGAGAAAATTGTTAGCTGTGCCACCTTTGTCGTAGTAGTCGACGACCTCTTCGAGCGTGGCAAGCTGGCCGCCATGCATGTAGGGTGCTGTGCGAGCGATATCTCGCAATGTCGGTGTTTTGAACGAGCCTCGGTCGCCGGCCAACTTACTTAGAACCTCGCGGCCTTTATCCAAATCGGTTTTGTCCATGCCCACACCGATATTGTGGAAGGCATTGTCGGTAAAGGTAGCGCCGCTATGGCACGATGAACAATTGGCTTTGCCAAAAAATAGTTTCATGCCAGTTTGTGCTTCCGCGGACAAAGCTGCGTTATCGCCTGCTTTGAAGCGGTCATAGGGGGCATCGCCACTCAGGATCGTTCTCTCAAAAGCGGCGATTGCTTTCGCGACATCGGCAGCTTTGGGAGTCGACCCGAATACGGTTTGAAATTGCTGGCGATAACCTTCGATAGAATTAAGTCGAGATTCAAGTTCCTCCAGGGACAAGTTCATCTCGATTGGATTCTGGATTGGGCCAAGAGCCTGCTCTTCCAAGCTACCTGCTCGACCATCCCAAAATTGAAATTTCTGATAGGCCGTATTGAGAACGGTCGGGGCGCTTCTGCCGCCACGAGCACCACCAAACCCGGCTGAAGTTGCTTCGCCATTAGACCAACCCTTGGTTGGATCATGGCACGTCGCACAGCTGATCGAGTTGTCTTTGGATAAACGCTTGTCGAAGTACAATTGTTTTCCCAACTCGATCTTAGCATCACTAGAAGGATTATCCTCAGGCTGCTTGATCGGCGGGAGGCCCTTGGGTGGTGTTATGTCGGCGGCCATGAGGGTTACAGACTGAGTTACCCCAAAACAAAAACTACATACCGCCAGCATCAGTGGATGAAGGAGTGGGTATTTCATGTTCATGTTGCATCTCCTGCCCATTTAAGCGTTCGCAGAAATCTCGACCTCCCTGAATGTACCAGTCGTCGGGGTAGTTTTACAACGGGAGAAGGTCTTCGAGCGAGGGGGAGATCTCGGCGAACTAGGGTGGGATGGCTAGAACGCGTGGTTCGGAGATTGCACGATACGCCCGGATTACGGAACACCCGTTTTTCGGGTTGAGTCAAACAGCGCCGGACGACCGATTTTGCCCAATGCGATGCAGACGGGGTCTAATCCAAAGCGAGCTTCATTGCTCCGCAACACTTTTCCGACGTCGAATCGTCCAGCTAAGTCTCGGAAAACCGACTGAGCGTGTTGCTCATCCGCAGTTCCACGGACAGCAAATTGAAGATGGAGAATGCCGAACTGAAGGGAAAGTAGCCCGCCATCTGGATCGCTGAGCATACCGTTCAGCGATCTCAGTGGGCTGGCGATCTCAGTTGGCTGACAAGTGTGATGATTGCTTTGGAAAGCTCAGGCTATGCCGTGAACTTTTTCATAGGCCGTAATCTTATCTTCCTGCTGTAGGGTTAAGCCGATATCGTCTAAACCATGCAACATGCAATGCTGACGGGATGGTTCAATCGCAAAGGATGCTGATAGTCCTTGCGAATCCTTGACGATGCAGTTTTGTAAATCAACCGTTAGTTGATAACCTGGAGTCGCTTGTTGGCGTTTGAAAATGGTATCGATCGTCTCTTCTGGCAGAGGAATCGGCAGCAGACCATTCTTAAAGCAGTTGCTGTAGAAAATGTCCGCAAACGAAGGTGCCAGTACTGCCCTGAATCCGTAGTCTGACAACGCCCACACAGCATGTTCACGACTAGAGCCGCTACCAAAGTTGCGCCGGGCTACCAAAATAGAAGCGCCACGGAATTGCGGTTGATTCAGTTCGAACTCAGGATTGTCGCTGCCATCTTCACGGAATCGCCAATCGAAAAATAGAAACTGACCGAAGCCAGTTCGCTCGATACGTTTTAGAAATTGTTTCGGAATGATTTGATCCGTATCAACGTTTGCGCGATCCATGGTCGCGACCAAGCCGGTATGAACTGTGAAAGGTTGCATGAAAACTTTCCTTATTTGATTTCGTGTTGGGAGCAGTGATTAGGCTTTGTAGTTCCAGCCGCGGATGTCAGTAAAATGGCCCGTCAGAGCCGCTGCTGCCGCCATCGCTGGTGAAACCAGATGCGTTCTACCGCCTCGCCCTTGTCGCCCCTCGAAATTTCGATTGCTCGTCGATGCACAGCGTTCGCCTGGCTCAAGTCGGTCTGGATTCATCGCCAAGCACATGCTGCAACCAGCTTCGCGCCACTCAAAACCAGCTTCTTTGAAGATATGATCTAGCCCCTCCTGTTCAGCTTGGCGCTTCACCAAGCCGCTACCAGGCACCACCATAGCATGAACTTTATCGTTTACTTTGTAGCCTTTGACCACTTTGGCAGCGGCTCTTAAATCTTCGATTCGAGCGTTGGTGCAAGAACCGATGAATACTCGCTGAAGATTAACTTCGCTCAATGGTGTGCCAGGGCGTAAGCCCATGTACTCCAACGCTTGCGCCGTAGATTTCTGTTCCGTTGGATCGCTGAAGTCGCTTGGATTGGGGATGCGATCGCCGATCGATATGACTTGACCAGGGTTGGTGCCCCAAGTGACTTGAGGTTCGATATCCGCTCCGCGGAAAATTTTGACCACGTCATAGATTGCACCTGGATCACTGGGAAGTTTTCGCCAGCGAGCTGCTGCAGCTTCGAAATCAGCAGGTACAAATGGACGGCCACGCAGATAGTCGATGGTCTTCTCGTCAGGGGCAATCATCCCAGCTCGCGCACCCGCTTCAATCGACATGTTACAGACCGTCATGCGCTCTTCCATAGTTAAGTTGCGCACAGCTTCGCCCGTATATTCCAAAACATAGCCAGTCCCGCCCGCGGTCGTGAGCTTGCCAATCAAATAAAGGATCAAATCCTTGGCGGTAACTCCGATCGGTAACTGTCCATCAACGCGCAACTCCATCGTCTTCGGCTTGAATTGCAGCAAAGTTTGAGTCGCCAGCACATGTTCTACTTCGCTCGTGCCGATGCCAAATGCCAAACTACCAAAAGCACCATGCGTTGCCGTGTGACTATCTCCACACACGATTGTCATACCGGGCTGGGTGTATCCCTGCTCCGGCCCAATGATGTGAACGATGCCCTGACGCGGATCATTCAAGTCATACATCGTGATTCCGAATTCATGACAGTTGTTGCGCAAAGTGTCAACTTGCTGGCGCGAAATGGGATCCGCAATCGGTAGTCCCCGATCCGTGGTCGGAACATTGTGGTCAGGGGTGGCAATCGTCTTGTTGGGACGTCGCACACGTCGACCCGCCAAACGCAAGCCTTCAAAGGCTTGAGGACTAGTGACTTCATGCACCAAGTGAAGGTCGATATACAGAATCGTTGGTTTACTCGGTTCAGCTAAAACCACATGATCGTCCCAGATCTTCTGGAACATGGTGCGGGGAGTGTTGCTGTTGGTATTGGCTGTTGTCATGGATCTGTAGTGCCTAGAGCCTATTGTCAGGGAAGTCTAATGCCTTGGAAGTCTGGTGCTTGGGAACTCAATTGTCTGAGAGGTGCGTCGTCAGAATGGCCGCCGATATCAGATAGACTCGACAGCTTACTTTTCTTAATCCTAAACCTTGGTCAGGTTTTAACGCATATCGGACGACAGAGAGAGTTTGGTGAGCTGGATTAGTATTATTAATGATTGCCCAAATCGGATTTGATTTGCTTATCGAAAGAGTTTCTCAGGTCGTTGTAGTTATGTCAAGGCAAAAGGGGGTTTTCCCACGCTCCAAGCGATCGGTGAGACGAGTCTTGTGGCAGCATTCGCGCTGATTGCTTAGGATCAGCCGCGGAAAGCTGTTATCCTTTAAGCTTCCTGTACGCTTACGGGGAGTGAAGTTCGGATTCCTGCTCATTCTTCTGGAAGATGGCGATAAACGGCCTGGTGTTTTGTTGGCCCGCTCGGTCTCTGTTATGGTTCGGTCTTTTTTATGATGCGACTCGTATGGCCAATCCTCTGCGCAGTGACTTTGGTGGGCTTGGCGGGTGTGACGCTGTGGTTCGTGCTTTCCGATAAGTCTTATGGCCCCACCGGTCTGATGCGAGAGATTAATAACCCACGGGCACTGGTCGTCGGCAACTCCATGGCACCAACTCTCTGGGGGTTGCATTACGAGGCGACCTGCCAGGATTGCGGATCATTAAATCGTTACGCATCAGAGTCTTATCCTGCGTCCTTATATCATTGCTTCAACTGCAAGCGGGTGTTGCATATAAGCGATGAAACACTCCGTTCTGGGGCGGAAGTGGTACTCTATCAGCAGCAAAAGTCCAAGCGTTGGGATATGGTTTTGGTTCGCGAGCCCAGTGAGCCAGAGCGAGTTGTAAAGCGATTGATTGCTTTTCCCGGTGAGCGGATTCGTATTCAGCAAGGTGATATCTGGATCGGGGAGGAGCGAATTGAACGCACTTTCGATGACCTCATGAATTGTCGCCTACTGCTTTATTCAGATAGTAGTGGCTCAGCAGTACAGGCTGGAGTGAAAGTGCCATCGATAGGT
>JAUMAI010000032.1:0-4557 GCA_032116775.1 Pirellula sp.
TTGATCGGCAACCAACACAGCTTTGTATTGTTTACCTTACCATCGACTCGAGCTTTATCTCCACGTGCTGTCACAAGATTCATGCGGAGCCCTAGCTGCTTGTAATAGTTCACAAAGCTTTTGCTGTTGCTCTTCGCTCAAGTGCCCTAACTGCTGCTGGTGACACTGACGTAATGGCTCCGCCAAAGTCCGTAATAATTCGATTCCCAATTCAGTAATCTGAACTAATACTTGCCGACGATTCTCACCTGGTCGAGCTCGCCGAATCCATCCGCTCCGCTCTAACTTATCAAGCATCCGTGTAATATCGGGCGCTCTGGAAACCAAACGTCCCGCCAACTCAAGAGTGGGCATCGAATTCGGTAAAGCTGCCTTTAGTAACCGCAAAACGTTGTACTGCTGGCAATTCAATCCAAACTTACTAAAAAGCGCATCTTCTAACATCCGCAAACGATCATACGTGCGCCACAGGTTAAGATATACTTCCTGCTCTGGAGAATCGAATCGCGCCAGTTTTTTCTCACTTCCACTGGAATCATCGAAATTTGGTTTCTCTTTTGCCACCTAAAGCCATCCGCGTCTTCAATATTGATCTACCAACACAACGAAACTCAATCTGAGGCCCTGTGAACCAGCCTAGCATGCTAACGCAGTATAATAACCCAGCATAACTGTCCGATAAATCGGACAAATAAAACCACCCAGCAACCGATATTTTCTTTGCAGCTTCGCGTGTACTTTTACGATCCATTCCCATGCCACTTCCCGCCGATCTGCGTCTAGCTTACGAAAAAACTCTTTATGTTGTTAAAAAAAGTCCGCCAATTCTCCTGAGGATTGGCCAAACATCTGCGGAATTGGCAGATTTATTGCGAGAACATGACTCCGACTCCGCCTTCTTGATCACTTCAGACAATCCATATAGCGACATTCGAAGTGATACAGAAAACGCTTTCCATCGAGACAGACTGCAGCAAATCGTGGTACAGACACAACTCCCGTTTTATCAAACCATCAGCATCGATCCTTCGGGACAATGGCCCGAGGAACATGGTTTTCTAGTCCTAGACCTCGCTCAAACCGAAGCGTTCGCTTGGTTAGGCCTTTTTGATCAATGGGCGGGTGTCTGGGCCGATAAAAATGGCACTACAACTTTGTTAACTTCGCCGGTAGATTCGTCGTCCGAACCGGACTAAAATCTCCTCACCAGCTCCAGACTTTTCAGCTTTCCCCACACAAATTCTTTATGTTGCCTTCAGCAAGGATTTAGTTAGATGAGCTCTCCTAGCCCCTCGACTGCAGATGCCTCGGATCAACAGCGCAGCTTAGTCGTTCGCTTTCTAAATACGATCGAGTGGCTTGGTAACAAACTTCCTGACCCGGCGGTTTTATTCTTGCTTGGTATTGCCGTGGTTTGGGTTCTCTCTTATTGGCTCTCGGGAATTGCGTTCACGGAAACCCTGCCTGGAAAAACGGATCCTGTAAAAATCGTCAACATGCTCGAAGGGAAACAACTATCAAAGTTCCTCGCTGGCATGGTGAAGTCCTACGTCAGCTTCCATCCGCTTGGAGTTGTTCTGGTGGCGCTCTTGGGTGTGGGTATCGCCGAACATGCTGGACTCATTAATGGAGTCCTAAAAATGATTCTTGGCATAATCCCCAAGTCATTGTTGACGCCAATGCTAATTTTCGTGGCCGTTATCAGCCATACCGCTGCCGATGCGGGCTATGTCTTAGTGATCCCGATTGGCGGAGTGATATTTTATGCCGCAGGTAGACATCCCTTGGCTGGAATTGCCGCCGCCTTCGCTGGCGTGGCTGGCGGATTCAGCGCTAATTTCCTTCCTTCCGGTCTCGATTTGATGCTCGCTGGTATCACCCAAGAAAGCGTAAAACTTGTCGATCCTTCACGCCCAGTAAATGCTCTTTGCAATTGGTTCTTCACGGGCGCCAGCTCTTTCTTGATCATTGGACTAGGCTGGCTAATCACAGACTACTTGATTGAACCAAAACTAAAAAACACACCTATCGATGGCGACCCCGACAAAATTCCGCAGATGGCCGAACTAAGCAGTCGCGATAAGGCTGGTATTGTGGCAGCAGGAATTACGGCGGCCATCGGCATCGCCGTAGTCACGATGTGGGCTCTTCCTGAAAACTCAACACTACGAGCCGAGAATGGCTCACTTACCAGCTCCAAACCACCGGCACCATTGATGGACGCCATCGTGCCGCTGATATTCTTCATTTTTGCCGTTCCCGGTATTGTTTATGGCTACATCTCCGGAACCTTCAAGAACCATCGCGACATCATCAAAGGGATGAGCAAAACGATGGAGTCGATGGGCTACTATCTGGTACTCGTTTTCTTTGCGGCTCTGTTCATTGGAGCCTTCAGTGAATCTAATCTCGGTGTCCTAGTCGCTTTAAAGGGAGCCGCTATTCTAAAAACCTTACCTGGACCGGTAGCCGTTGTGGGTGTGATTGTACTCTCCGCCACGGTGAATCTCTTTATCGGATCAGCCAGTGCGAAATGGGCACTCCTGGCACCGATTTTTGTACCTATGCTCATGCTGCTCGGACTCTCACCTGAACTATCTCAAGCAGCCTATCGTGTTGGCGATTCGAGTACGAACATTATCACGCCGATGATGCCCTACTTTCCGCTAGTCGTTGTTTTCTGCCAACGCTATGTCAAGCAGACAGGTATCGGTACCGTCACCTCAATGATGCTTCCTTATTCGATCTGCTTCCTGGTTACCTGGACGCTGTTCTTACTGCTTTACTGGACTCTAGGCTTACCATTAGGTATCGAAGCCTCCTATACCTATGAGCTCAATACAGCTACCCCATCGGCAACTACGAATTAGCAGAAGGCTCGTCCCATCTCATGCTTTCCCTCACACAACTCAATGAAAAATTCGCCTTGGGTGATCAGCTCTCCTTCACCTGTCACCCGAGCGGATTGATCGTAGGCAACATCCAGACGGCGGAGTGTGTTGGAACATTTTTTCTTCATGGAGCTCATGTTACCCACTTCCAGCCGACCCATACCAATCAGCCAGTTCTGTTTCTGAGCGAAGCGGCTTATTTCAGTCCAGAAAAACCGATTCGCGGTGGCATCCCAATCTGCTTTCCTTGGTTTAGCTCACACCCCTTTGATGCATCTCTGCCAGCTCACGGTTGGGCGCGGATCTCTGCCTGGGATGTGACGTCCACCCAACTCCTAGATGCGACGATAGAAGTTGTGTTAACACTTCGAAGATCACCGTACGAGCTAAGCTACACGCTGCGATTCTCGCGCGATCTAGAGATTACTTTTAAGGCTTCGAATATCTCAGACCAACTTGAGAACTATGAGATTGCTCTTCATACCTATTTGCAGATAGGCTCGATAAGCCGAGTCGCAATTCACGGGGATGTCAATAAACTTCCCTTTCTCGATCAATTGACCGGAGCAGAGCTTCCACCAAAGCTTGAACCGATTCGTTTTCAACAGGAAACAGATCGAATCTACTTCGGTGCAGCGCCACAAATCACGCTGCGCGACCAAGCTTGGAATCGAATCATTAACATTGAATCACAAAACTCACAGTCGACAATTATCTGGAACCCTTGGGTCGATAAATCCAAACGCATGCCAGATTTCGGTGACCTGGAGTATCTGCAAATGTGTTGCATCGAGACCGCAAATGTCAGACGCCAACAAGTCTCGTTACCATCTCACCAATCCCACACTACAAGTCTTAAGATCTCTGTAGCGAACCTTGAGAACCAATAACCTGCTGAAAATTCCGTTCGCGCAAGAACAACTATTCTGGCTTGCGCACTTTCTTCGCTCTCTTTGGCTTTTTGTTCGTACCAGAAGCTAGTTGACTCTCTGTAGAAACCTCATCCACCTTGGCTCCTTTGTTGTCATCGGAACCATGCTTCATTAACTCTCTCAGTAACGATTCGGGAACGTTCAAAGAGTGCTTCGCGCGTGTCAAAGCGACATAAGCAATCCTTAACTCTTCTCGTTCATAGTCGGTCGGTCCAATTCCCGCTTTGCCGGTTGCCACTCGAAAATCATCCGTCAGTTCAACACTATCCCACTCTCGACCTTTTGCTTTATGGGTCGTCGATAACACGACACTGCTTTCACGTGGATTTTCGGCTACACAACTCAAGGTATGGATCAGTGTGTCAACCGTATACTCATCTACCAAGCCAACCAACATCCGCCACTCCGCTCCTTCGTCACTCTTGGCATAAACCTGGAATTCATTCCAATTCTTGAAACCAAAGAACTCAGGCTGGTCAGATCTTCGCCCTGCCTTTAAAGCGCGAACACCCTCCAGGAGTCTCAGTAGCTCCTGCGTCCCACCCTCGACATAGGGCTGTCCACCTTTTTCTAATTCTCGCACAACCATTGAAACCAACATCGCGTTGGTTCGGGTAATAATAGCGTTGGGAGTACCTTGGCTCAGTTGGCTTTTGACCCCCATGTTACCCACCAGCAATTTCTCCTCTCCCAAAGTACCGAGCACTTTGTTGGCCAAGTCTGCGATAGCTTTG
>JAUMAI010000033.1:0-4834 GCA_032116775.1 Pirellula sp.
GATCACATTGCTCATTCTCGACACCTGAGAGTCGACAGAGTTTCGATAATTTCTGACAAAGACCAACACGGCACACTTTCCGACCACCGCGGAGCAGTAATTAGATTTACCCTGGATATTAGGTAACTGCCACGTTTCTAAACCGACCAATCGCCTCAAATTTGTGGGACATTTGTGGCTGTTAACATTCGTGGTACTCGCTGAAAAGAGACAAACATGCGCCTACTCCACACTTCCGACTGGCACTTTGGTAAGCGCCTTCTCGGAACGGACCTGTTGCCTCTACAAGCTGCTTTTTGCGACTGGCTCGTCGAGCTGGTACGTGCCGAAAAAATAGAATGCGTGATGATTTCGGGCGATATTTATGACCGCGCCGACCCCAAGGATGACGCTGTAGATCTTCTAGACGACGTGCTGAATCGAATCCGTGGCGCAGGGGCATCAATCGTTGCCATCAGCGGCAACCATGACTCGGCAGAGAAACTCCACTTCGGTACTCGATTCATGTCGAGTAGCGGACTACATATTCGCACCGAACGTCGCGAAATAAAAGACATCGCCGCCCCGCTGACAATCGAAGGGCGCGATGGAACTGAAGTAGAAATTTTGCCAATCCCCTATCTCGACCCAACGAGGGTTGCAATGGCTGAGCATTCAGTACCAAATCACGAGTCAGTGTTGAAGGCGGTGATTCAGAATCAAATCAATCAACTCAAAAATCCAAGTCGAGCAATAGCCATGGCACATGCATTTGTCGTGGGAGGTAGAGAATCAGAATCTGAGCGCAAGTTAACCGTCGGTGGTACTGGCTCGGTATCGAGTGGCCTATTCAAAGATTTTGGCTATGTCGCCCTCGGCCACCTACATACACCGCACGAGTTAGGCGATGGACGACTTGTTTACTCAGGCACCCCGATGCCATATTCGTTCTCAGAAGAGCCAAAAAAAGACGAAGACAAAAAGTCTGTTCGAGTTATCAATGTAGAGCGCGACAGTCTCACATCGATCGCCGTGCCATGCACAAATTTTCGTGACGTTGTAACTCTCGAGGGCTCACTTGAGGACATAATGTCTGCGGCAAAGTACTCAAAGTATGAAGATTTTTTTGTTCGTGTGCGCCTCACCGATGCAGGGCGTCAAATTGGTGTGATGGATCGGCTGAGAAGGCGCTTCCCACACACACTTGAAGTTGTTCCGCGCCAGTCCGATCAGCAGAAACTTCTCGACTCAGTACGGTTAAAGGAAATGGCTCGACGTAGCCATGAAGAAGTTGTGCATGAGTATATTTCCGAGACATTTCCCCAAGGGCTTGACGACTTTCAGGAATCACTTATAAATGAGGCATTGGCCGTCGTGCCAAACGGAGACGCTTCATGAGACCGCACCTACTTAAGTTCTCTGGTATCGGTTCGTATCCGGGCGACGTCACCATAAATTTCGATGATCTGAATGCGAAAGGTTTATACCTAATCGTCGGACCGACGGGTGCTGGGAAGACCACAATTCTTGATGCCATGACTTACGCCTTGTACGGTGAAGTTGCGCAAGACCGCGAAAACGCTCTCGCAAGCGCTTACCCGCATAGTAAGCCACCAGTAATCGAGCTCGAATTCTCTCAAGGTAATCAGCGCTATGTAGTGCACCGAGAGCCAGCTCTACAGGGCAAAAATCAAATTCCTTCAAAACAATGGATTAAGGAGTACGACTCAAACGGTGATGAAATTTCTGCGCAAACAAACGCCCGAACGGTGACTGAAAAGTGCAAAACAGTGGTCGGCCTTTCGGCCAACGAGTTTATGCAGGTCATATTGCTACCACAAGGAAAATTTCAAGAGTTTCTGATGGCCAAAGGCAGCGATAAACAAAAAGTGCTACAAACTATCTTCAGAACCGAGACTTATCGGCGTATCGTTGACAAGCTCTCCGCCGCCGCAAAGTCTCTTGAACAAGAAGTTGCAGCAGAAGTCACGAACCTCAACCAAACTTGGGCAGTCATAGATGCTGCGATCGAAAATATCTCTGGGCACAAAGAATGCGCCAACCTCCCCAATCCAAGAGAAAACCTCAACTCTACGATTTCATTCATTGCAACTCTCACTGAACGACTTGATGAAGCTCTCCGAAATGCCCAAAAAATTTATGCACAGACAAAGAGTGACCATACTGCCGCCACGAAAGAAGCAGAGAGATTCGACAAAGGCATTCAACTTGTAACGCTGCGCAAGCAGTTTTTAGAACAAGTCAAGGTCGTTGCCACAGCCCGAATGAAGCTCGATGACCACGAGCGAGCTGAGCCGGTGATTATTGCACTTCGAGCGCAGAACGAAGCCCAAAATTTAGTGGAGAAACTGACTGATGATGTAGCTCGGCATCGCGCCCAATTAATCAAGAATTCTTCTGGATTTAAGATTCTCTCACGCGTTGCCAAGACATTAATTGACGCAGCTCCCAGTGCAAATCCAACAACACTTTCCGCCGAACTTGCCAAGCTGCGTACCCGCCTAAATACTGCAGCAACTGTTTACGAAAGTATTAATGACCTCAAGGACCAGCTAAAAGAGAACAACGCAGAACTAGCCTCCGTGCAACGTTCCGCCAACACACTCGAACGAGATCTAGTAACAGCACAAGAGCGCTCAAAGAAAATGACCGCTCACATAGCTGCCGTACGAAAGAAACTCAAAGGCCAACGCGCCGCCGAGAAAGCTATGGAAGACCTAAATATTCTTCGCGATAAGGCAGATGTTGACAGCAAAACTGACGTACTCAATCGTGCAGCCCGAAACCTAAAGCGTGTCCAAAAAATTGTCGATGGGGCCGAACGGGCAGTACGTGAAGCACATGTCCAACGCACAAAAGAGTTAGCTGGCGTTCTTGCCGCCACGCTTACCGACGGTGAAGCTTGTCCTGTTTGTGGTTCAACAAAGCATCCGCGCAAAGCTCGGGTCGCCACCACCGCAAAACGCAATGTCGAGACTCTCGAGAGTAAGCGTAAGTCTGCTCAGAAAGAATTGACACACGCCGAACGTGACTTGAAAGAGGCACAAGCCGAATTTGCTCAAGCCAAGAAATTTCGAGCACAACTTCCGTCAATTGCGCAACAGGCAAAAATTGAAAAAACTTATGATGATTTAGCGAAACTTGGAGAGTCCATCGACGAACTCATCGACGAGGCAGATCTCGAAATTGAAAATGTCGATGACCTTAAAGAATCTGTGGCCGATGCCCGTAAGGAAAGTGTACGACTCGCTACCGAAGGCAAGAATATCGAAAAGAGCCTTCTGTCGGCGCAGAACGAAGTTGCTGATTTTGGGTCGGCACGTGCCGTTGCTGATGGTCTCGATGTCTGTGACGACCTTGACGAAATACTCGTTGACATGGAAAAACAGGTGCAACGACTTGTTAATTCAGAAGGCCAAGTCAAACAAGCTAAAACCGAATTCGATCGCCAGCTTGCTAAGTCTGGCTATGTCAATGAGAAGAAGGCTGAAGCATCATTGCTTAACGAAAAAACAATCAAAGACCTCGACGAAGCAACCCAGAGACAAGCAGAGCGTGAAAAGGCAATTGGACAACTCGAAGCTGCAATTGGTGACACACCGCTGCCGAAGACTCGGCCAGACATCGCGGCCCTTGATGCGAAGCTTTTAGAGACCCAACAGGCGGCCGAGCTTAGCTCTCAAATTGCGGGCACTGTACGTAGCGCCCGAAGTAACGTCGAAAAAGCAAAACGTGATATCGATCGAATCGGTCCGAATATCGAGAAAAAGCGAAGTCGAGCCGACACCGCACTTGATATGGCGAATGTCTTTGATAAGGGCGTCGGTGGTGCTGACGGTCAGCTAAGTCTCGAAGTGTGGGTGCAGCGCACGCTTTTCGAAGAAGTCTGCTTAGTCGCCAACGAACAGTTTCGCATTCTCAGTGGCAATCAATACACATTGACTCTCGAACAAGAAGAAGGTGGGGTGAGCAAGCGTCGTGGAAGCGGCCTCGATATTTACGTGCTTGATTTCAATGGATTGACGCGCCCAGTGCAAACACTTTCGGGCGGCGAGCAATTCATCGCTGCACTCTCACTTGCGCTTGCTCTTGCAGAAGTTGTACAACGACATGCAGGTGGCATTGATTTAACTTGCCTATTCATCGACGAGGGTTTCGGCGGTCTAGACCTTGAGTCACTTGACCGAGCGATTGATGTCCTTGGCAAAATTCAAGCCACAGGACGAACGATTGGCATCATCACCCACGTTCAGATGATGCAAGATCAGTTGCCAATTGGAATCCGAGTTAATAAGAGCGATCGAGGCAGCACGCTCGAAGTCTTAGCGTCCTGATTACTTCTACTCTCAGATTACGGCAAGGTATGGATAGAAACGTCTAGTAATTGACAGCAGAACCATTTGTGATGAGTATCGTCGCCGCTACTACTTCATCCCCAGCCACTTACCGAGTTTCATTCGCCGCCCACCTCGCGACAACTAGTTACCCGGTTCGACACTCGACGCTTTGCTTTAGTCACCCCGAGCGCACGCTCCCACGAAAACGATAAACCTGGACCAAGTTTCACAGCACCTCCCAACTCTTTGTCCAAACTTCCCCATCTTGTTCATACATACAATGACCAAGGTATACATAAGCGATACGAGTTGATGCGCCTCCTCAATAGGCAATCCATCGGTAGCAGTCTCCGCATGGAGATTCAGCGTTCTGGTGCGAACTCGTATGTCAAAGTTCAGGCCCTAGCGAGACCTCCTAAAAACGAAATTGACAAACAATAAGCCTTAAGTTAGTATCCCATTATTGCCCCAGCAAAGGATCAACAATGGCTACCTAT
>JAUMAI010000034.1:0-6797 GCA_032116775.1 Pirellula sp.
CGAGCCAAAAGTAGAGAATGGAGCCAATTACCGGCAAGAACCAAGCGGATACGAACCACGCGACCGCAGAGCGTGAGTCTCTTTTATTAAGGACGATATGGGCTGCGGTATAAAGTTGAAACAGAAGTACTAAGATGACAAGAAAGACTTCTAGCCACCACAGAACAGTATCCCACGACCCAGAGCCCAAGCTCATTTGGATATCCTCAGTGCCTGTCGGGGCTCAGCTGTTAACTTGGTAACGACCTCATCGACATCACCCGAAAATTCAAAGCGACAAGGACGGAATGGTAAATGGCGAACTCCGGACCCTGAATTGAAAAATAATTGTCCTTGGTAGCTAGTACCCGCTAGTGGACGATGAGTATGACCAAAATACACTTCCTTAATCCCATCTTCCGCCGAAAGGTTTAAGGACGTTAAGTAATTAGAGAGCTTTCTCATTACCCGAGTGGGATGATGCAGTAGCTGAGCGGGCAGATGATGCATGCGGGTAGCAACTACCATGTCATAGAGTCGGTGGGCGATATCACCTCGCTCGCGATGTTGCTCAGCAAATTTTGAGCGATAGGCCGTAAGTTTGGCATGGCTTAGCCCAGCATCGAGAACGTCGCCATGCAAGAATAGGCAATGATCTAAAGCGAGGTGGTGTTCACTCCAACAAAAATTTGGCGTCTCGCCGGCAAGCTGATGTAGCATCTCCTGCATCGCCGGGAGACAGTCGTGGTTGCCTAGCAAGTAGATCAAGCGTAGATGTTCTTCGGCGGTGAGTAACTCGCCGAGCCATTCTTGGGCCGCCTTCAGACTCCGCGTGAGCTCGCCGTGATGACTCCAGCGAAAATCAAAGATATCTCCACCCAAGATCAATAAGTCCGTTTTCTTGAGGGTTGGTTTTAATTGCTCCAAACAGCGTTCACCGATGGACCTCCGGCTTAACAAATGTAAGTCCGAGATAAATAAACCCTGAGCTGGCATATTAGAACGGCCTCAAGAGTGATGACTTAACTTAGAGCACCACCCATTATACCGCTTTGTGATGTGGAGACTATTTTTCAGTCTTGCGACCCACGACCAAGAGATTTTTGCCAATCCAAGGTGGTAAGTAGCGTTCAACTCGGCTGAGCATGGGAATCGCCAAGCGATCGTACAAGGCGACGCTTTTTGAATTGATACTCCTACCGAGGAGCACGGCATTAAGATACCAAGGAATGATTCCTAAGGAGTCAAAGTACTTGGCCTGAACGACTTCGAATCCCTCATCGCTTACTAGGCGAACTAATTCGGACTTGTGATAGCGGCGAAAATGTCCAATAGCGCGATCGAAATCGCTGTAAAGCCAAGCTAAGGCAGGTACGTAGATGATTAAGTGTCCACCGGGCTTCAAAGAATCGAAGGCTCGTCCAATTTCCCCCTGGTCGTCCTCAATATGTTCCATCACATTGATGTAGACCACGGAGTCGTAACCATCACCGCTGTCGATATTCCTGCTGCCGAAAAAATCATTGATCAATGTGGCTCGAGATTCGCTTCTCAACTTTTTCTCGAGCAGGTCGAACATGTTCGAAGAAGGTTCGAACGCGGTCAAAGAATCGATCGATTCCTCGAGTAAGAATTGACTTAGGTTGCCACAACCAGCACCTACTTCAGCCACATTTTTCCCGAAGAAGGGTCGGATCTCATCGATAATCCAACGATGATAACGACGGGCGAATTGCATCGCCTCAAGATCTTTTCCGAAATAGAGATTTTCTGCTAGCTGAATCATGGTAGGCCAAAGGTGGGGATGAAAAAATAGACCAACCAACCCTAGCACGCAAAACAGGAGAGGTGACAGAAAAGAAGTGAATGTCGCACGGAAAAAAAGATGGCCGTGCCGCGAATTCCGTCTTGAGGTTGAAAACTGGCAGTGAGGGCGGAGGGACTCGAACCCTCGACCCACGGATTAAAAGTCCGATGCTCTACCGACTGAGCTACGCCCTCAAAAGCCAGGCAAAAACACGATAGTTAATTAGAGGGGGTTGGTCCCCCTGCATGGAACGGTGTTAAATGTACCAAAGACCGGTTAGCTCGCAATGGGTTCTGCGAGGGATCCGAACGGATTACTAGGGCTGAAAAGCGAAAAAAGGTCCGATTAAAGGAAAAACAACCTTTCTACCGAATTCGGCTGAGGTGTCGACTTTTTCGACCAAGGTCAGGCATTCGATTCGTCTTGGCTGACGACTTCTTTGGTGCTTAATAATTTGAGCAATGCGATGCGTAATTCGCGGACTTTCAAAGGCATCGCCAACATTAAACGATGCGGAGCCATGATCGCACCGCGAATGATAAACTGCTGTTTACGGTCCACCAATAAGATGGCAGGAATGTCTTTCGTCTTCTCGTTGGTCGCAAAGCTATTGAACGCTTCTAACGCTTCATTTGCTAAATCTGGTGCACTAAAGATCACGCAGTGAGCTGGTTGATTGTCTTCCGTTTCGAATCTTTGCAAGGCTCTATCTGGATTGCTGAAGACTAAAACACGATAGCCGCGACTCTTCAACTTCTCTCGCATCAAATCTTGTAGGTCAGCTTTGCTCTCGATGACCATGACCGTTTTGTTTCGGCCTTCCTGAGATTCGATGACGGGTACTGCACTGTTGGGAGCTTTGATATCGTGGACAGCTTCCCCTTTTTCGAGTCGCTCCAGGGCAGCACGGAGGTCTTGCTGAAATTCGTCGGCTGTCTGATAGCGACTATTGGCATCGAGTTCCATCGCCTTGCCAACACTCGCGAGAACTCCTTGAGGTAGATCTGGCATCAATGAACCCAGCGGGGGAATTTCACGGAAGCGGGAAATATTCAAGCGTTGCAAGCGGTCGCGGGTTTCCGTCAATGGTGCTTGGCCGGAGATGATGTGGTAGAGAATACAACCCAAGAAGTAAATGTCACTGCGAGGGTCATCTTTGCGAACACCGGTTCCTCGTTCTAGAGCCGCATAATCAATGGCTCGAGCATTCGGCGAATCAATAACTTTGGCATCCGAAGAGGTATCTGAAATCGAAGCCAAGCCAAAGTCCACCAGCTTTGCACGGCCACTTGAACCGATTAGTACGTTACTGAGTTTTAAGTCTCGGTGGGTAATTCCTTGAGATAATGCATATGCCAAAGCAGCCGCAACATCTGCGGTTAGTTTCAAAGCGGTCGCTGTGTCGAGCAGTTTTCGGACTCGTATCATCTCGCGCAGAGTCTGACCTTCGACAAATTCCATAACCAAGTATGGAGCTCGTGGATCATTATTAACTTCATAAATCTGCACGATATTGGGATGCTTCAAACGCAAACCCATCCGGCCTTCACGCAAGAATTGATCGAGTTCTACTTGTTGTTCTCGAAAGCGTTTGCGCAGAACTTTTACGGCAACCACTCGACCTGAATCGCGATGAACGGCTCGATAAACGCGAGCAAAAGTACCGACACCAATTAGATACAGAACTTTGTAGTGTCCATAAAAATATCCGAGCCTTTCATGTTTCAAGACTCGATCTATTTGAAAGTTGGTTAGCAGTTCTTTACGCAATAATATGCGAACGAGATCTTCGCATGTGCCTTCACTGCTGCCGACCTCAGACCAAGCTTGCTCGACTTGGATCTGTTCGACGAGTCCTAATTCTACGATTCTCTGTGAGAGAGTATTCGGCGTAAATTCTTGCATTTTAAATGTTTGCTAGGGAGCAAGCGGACGTACTTGAGAACGACCTCGAATCGATGTGCAACACCTTACTCGATCGTAAGCCAGATAACTTGGAAAAGCAAATATTGGGAAAGTTAGGTTTGCGAGTCTTTATGGTAAAGGGGACTACGTTGGCCTAAAACCACGAAAAAAGGGAGCCGGATTGACCCTACCCGGCTCCCTTTTGGAGAAAAACCTTTTCCTTGATAGCCTAATCTTAACAGAGTCCCCAGGTGGCGCTGGGTTCTACCGGAGTAGATGACTGAGCGAGGTTTGGCGTTTCAAAGAATTTCACTTCCCATCTGATTGGCAGGTTGTTCCAGCCTGAAAACTGGATTCCCCCGAACTATTCGGCCGAATCACCGTCATCGGTCAGGTCTTTGATCTGTTGTTGGAACCGATCACGCTCGCGGCGGGTGGCTTCTAAGTCAAAAACTAGATATTTCATATCGAGACGCAATTGCCCCAACGCTTCCTGAACCATCGAGAGAATTTTTCGACGTCTTGTGCTGCTGTCGACAACCCGATTCAAGGCTGGTTGCAAGGCGGTTCGATGTTGCGGTGGCAAGGCATCGATTGCACGAATGAGTTCTAACAATTCGGCCGGAGTGTCCTGGGCAAGTTGGTCGATGGTGTTTGATACGTTGGCCATGGTGACTCTCCTGGACGGTTGAAAAGTTGATGCGTGTGCTGGATAAGTTCATTGTGTCTAGAAGCAGAACCAGTGCCAATCTTCTGCTTGAATATCTTTTGCTAGATCTAACTCTTTATTTGCAAAGGACTTAGGATAAATGTTGCGATCCGCAGAGCTTTTTTCATAGGAAAACTTGTTGCCAACGGTAAACATGATTGGTCTGGAGAAAAAGCGTAAGTCCTTGTAAAGTTATGACTTATGGAGAATCTTTAGCAGCGCAACGAGATGTTGCGATTTGGCAACATTGGGGACAGGGAGCGTCGAAATGAGCCAAAGGCGCGAGCCAAAAATCGTTTGGAGCCCTCGATTCGCTGTTTCCCACAGGCTTCGGGGACCGCGAAAACCTCAAACCATGGATAGCCGTGGGTGGGTCTTGGCCCTCTGTTTCCTTTTTACTTCTATTTCTGGCGGATTTTTACCAGCCCAGATCGCCGATTCCTTCGAGGGTGGGGCGCCGCGCTGGAATTTGGTCGACTTCGATTCTGATGCCAAAATTCGTCGCCAAGAAATCTCACCGCAAATTCCTCACAGCGGTCTGACCTGCGAAGCTGCTGATTTGCAAATGGGTAGCGGAACCCTAGCGATTCTCGGCTACAGCACAAAAGAAAGTTTGGTGCTAGATGAGGTGGTGCCCAGTGTTTGGGTTCGGTCGACGCAACGAGGAATTTCCATTGGGGTGCGAGTTGTCTTTCGCAGCGTGTTGCACCCGGTCACAGGGAAACCTCGTTCGCTTTGGGTTTGGGGAGATTCTTACGAAGCTCTTGGTTCATGGCAACGTCTGCAAGTGACCGGAATCCCACAACAACTCGGCCAAAGTGTTCGAGCCTTACGAAGTGAGTTTGGGAGCGAACTGGAGTGGAATGATGTGGTGATCGATTGCATCGGCCTTAATGTCTATTCCAATAGCGGCAAAATGGTCGTGCAGATCGACGATCTCGAAGTGACCGGTTTGGTAGATGCTCCGGAAAACCGCAAACGATCCTCTCCAGGCAGCTTAGCCGTCGCCGATCTGGACCCGTTAAAATCTTCGATGTCGAGAGATAATTCGACGCTTCCTACAATCGGGAATACTTCGACAACTTCCACCTTACTGACGAATCGTTGGGTTCAGTATCAAGGTGAATCGTTAGAGTGGTTATCTTCCCTTGGGGTCAAAGGGCTTATTCTAGGTGGGCCGCCAACCTTGAAAGAATTGGAGCAGGCAGACAATCTCGGAATGCGAGTGATTTCACCACCTCCCGCTGTTCCGCCAGGTGCTAACGAAGCACCTGCTTGGAATGCTTTAGAAGGTTGGATGTTAGGTAATTACGTAGATCAACAGAATCTCGAAGAGCTGCGCCGACGTGCGGAGGTCTTAAGAGGTTCAATGTCTGTTTTGCAAAAACCGTTGGTACTAGAGCCAGTCGAAGGTTTCTGGGCTTACAGTCGCTATGCGAACACCCTAATCATTCCCTGTCTTTCCACCGGATCGTATGAGCAATCGACCGAACTAACAGAATTCCTAGAATTGGCGATGCGCGAGTGTCGCGGTAATCCACAGGTCTACGCTTCGGTTGGAACACAACCAAGCGTTGAATGGCAGAGGCAGGTTCAAGCCGTAGCCAAGTTGCTCAATGAACCTCTCGATAACGTGACGCATGGTGATCCGTATCAGATACGAAGTCAAATGTATCGAGCGCTCGCTGCTGGGGCTCAAGGCATTTACTTTCGTTCCAGATCTCCACTGGATGCAGACAACGCTGTCGATCGTACTCGCGCCAATATGCTTCAGTGGCTTAATGCGGAACTTGATTTATTGACTCCCTGGTTAAGTGCGGCGCGTGGGAATCGGGCGCGTGTTCAATTAACCGATGGAGGAAGAGATGCCACGATTTGGGATGCCTCTAAATCCCAGTTGATTGTGGTTCAACCTGCTGGACCAGCGTCGCATATTTCCTCAGCACCTCTGAATCAGGGACCATTGAAGATTTCATGGCAGCAAACCAGCCCTTCCGCACAAGTGATGCGAATCACGGAGTGGAAACTCGAATCCTTACCACAACGTCGAACTGGTGGATTGGTTGAAGTTCAAATCGATCGTCCTCATTCGGTTGAGTTTTTGGTCTCAACCAATGATCCGATGGTGCTGAGTTACTTCAATCAGCGTTTTCAGATCCTCGGCTCTAGCTTTGCGTTTGCTATCGCCAATATCGCTCAAATGCGTTTAGCTGCAGCTCAAGAAATCGTTTCTTCACGCTGGCAGGCAGCGACGAATGAGCGGCTCACACAAGATTTACTCGCTTTGCAGCGAGCCGCGCGGGACTTCGCCATGCGCCACCAGCGCCGAGAGCTCGACGGCGAACTCGTCCCAGTCGTGAGGTCGCTCGTTGCGGTCCTTGGCCAGCGCTCGCTGCA
>JAUMAI010000035.1:0-3960 GCA_032116775.1 Pirellula sp.
GAAGCGTGAAGTCTTGCAGAGCGATGGGGATCTCACGAACGAAAGCAGAAACCCATCATCGGATGCTCCTGACGATTTGTTAATACGAAACGAGTCAACGGACGCTGTTCGGAAAATGATTGAGCAGTTATCGGAAACAGATCAGCTCTTGATTCGTTTAAAGTACTTTGAAAACCTGAAGTATCGCGAGATCAGCGAACGCACAGGTTTAACGGTCAGTAATGTGGGATATCGATTACATCAAATCATGCAGCAGCTTGCTAATGGTATTCGACCATTCGGGATTGACGAGTCACAATGAATAACCAAATCGAAAATCACGAAATTGATCCTGAGTTAGATGTGCGACTAACTGCTATGGTTATGGGAGAAGCGTCTGATTTTGAAATCGCTCAACTCGAAGAGCAGATGCTACAGCGTCCGGAATTGAGAGATTGGTATGAGCGATTACTTGTACTGCACAAGTCGTTATCACGCATAGCTGAAGATCATTATCCCAGAGAAGACTCGGAGTGGAAGTTACCCAGTGTTCAGCGGAAAAGTTTGTTGGATTTATGGGAAGGGAATGAGTTAAAGAGAACCCAAGCAAATATTCGACCAAGCGAGAAGAATGAGACCGTTTACCAGCGTTTGTGGAAATATAAATCTTTCATTGGATTGGTTTCAGCAGCCTCTCTGCTTTTATGCGCAACTCTGGCAGTTAGTTTGGCTAGTCGATTCAATAGCCCAAGATCGCTTTCGAAGTGGGACTATGATCGCGCACTTAGTGTAGCGATGCCGCCTAGCACCAATTCACCAGCAGATATGAATCAAGCTGCCAGCTTAGATGAAAGCCGTCTTGGAGAGTCGCCGGTCGTTGGAAATGTTATGGAGACACCGGCTCCTACTGCTTCAAGTGATTACTTCTTTCGAAATAATTCGATCGATTCCCCGAAGTCCACTACCTCGGCTCCAGCAATGGGTAGTGAGAATCATTTTGGTTTCGTTCCAGCGACGCCCGCATTGCCGCCGGGCGCTAATGGTAATGATGCAGTTGCGAAAGAATTGAGTAAAAGCTCTGCTCCAGCAAGCGATCGGCAACGCGAACTAGAAAGCGGCTTTGGTGTGAATGCAGAGTTAAATGACGCTAAAAGCAATGACGGAATGTCACCACCCGCAACACCTCCTACTAGTTCCCTTGGTACTGAAGTAACTGAGCCAATGGCGAATGACGTTGTCGCTGGCCTGGGAGGCGGTGGTCGATCGAATGCGCGTACCCTCGAAGAGCAATTGTCGGAGGGTAAGCCAACTGATGCACCCAGTGAGCCTCGAATCGTAGACGAATTAGCTTCGCAAGAATTAGACAGATTGCCACGCTTCACAGTTCCACCGGGTGCAACTGGAAAGCAATCTGGAAGAAGTGACCTGAATCTTTTGTCCCCATTAGAAAGTGATAAGTTTGGCTCAAAGTTAGAACCATCGAGCGAATCATTACCTTCGCGGGCACCGACTACCGAGCCACAACAGCAGGTAACAAGTGGTAAGAAGTTGGGTATCGATGAAGACTTCTCGTTTCAAGATGGGAAAGATGCATCCGTTCGTGGCGAGCTAGCTCAAAAGGATATAGAAAAGAAAGAAGCAGATGCCTTAACGGTCGGCCAAGCGGACAAAGGTTATTTGTCCTCAGAATCGAAGATGGGAAGGACGGGAAGCGATGGTGCAAAGCAGGGTTATGATTTCGATCGGCAAATGGCAGATCTTGAAGGAAGACCCATCGATCGTGGAACCCCAGTTCCTAAGCCATCCGTAGCATCTCGAGATCTGGATAGAAGTAGTACGGACAAAAGTGAATTAGGCCGAGAGTTCAAGGCAAAATCCAAGGCAGATGAGGCCAGTATGTCTTCATCTGGGGAATTACAAAATCAGCAGGCGGAGAAGCTATGGGATAGAGAGAGTAAAGCCGTTGAGGATTCTCTGGAGGAACCAAAACGCGTCGACGAGATGGTTTCTAATAATAGAAAAGCTGGAGCAGAGTGGTTTGAAGCAGGCAAAAAATTGCGAAAGGGAACTGCTGCTCCTGAAAGCTTAGGCGAGAAACTGGCAGAAGATGAATCATTCTCTACGTTTTCGCTTCATGTTAGCGACGTCTCCTTCAAGCTGGCATTAGCTTCTTTAGTGCAGGGACAGTGGCCTGAGGCGACGAAGATTCGCCTAGAGGAATTCGTTAATGCTTTTGACTATCGTGATCCTCTTCCGAGTGCAGACGAAAAAGTAGCTTGCCGAGTAGAGCAGGCGGTGCATCCATTCCTGATGCAGCGCAATATTCTGCGAGTATCAATGCGCACTTCAGCTCTGGGGAGATCCAGTAATACACCACTGCGTTTAACATTATTGCTTGATAATTCAGGCTCGATGGAACGGATGGATCGACGGCAAACGGTGAGACGTGCATTTGAGTCCTTATCACAACAGCTTGGTCCCAATGACCAAGTGACCTTGATTAGTTTTTCGAGCAAACCACGCTTGCTGGCAGATCGAGTCAATGGGGCAAAACTTGGCGATATGCTGCTACTGCTTGATAATCTGCCGAGCGAAGGAGGAACGAATATTGAAGCAGCCCTTAATTTAGCGTTTGAAAAAGCGCTTGAGCAAAAAGAAGCAAATACACAGAATCGAATAATTCTGTTGACCGATGGAGCGGTAAATCTAGGAGATGCTGATCCAGATAGTCTGTCGAAGATGATAATAAAAATGAGAGACCGTGGTATCGCCTTTGATGCTGCAGGGATCAGCGCGCTGGACCTGAATGATGAAGTTCTGGAAGCATTAACACGGCAAGGAGACGGGCGATACTATCTACTCGATTCAGTAGAAGCAGCTAGTGCAGGATTCGCAGATCAAATCGCTGGCGCGTTGCGCCCGTCCGCCAAGAACGTGAAAGTACAAGTCGAATTCAATCCACAGCGTGTCGGACGTTATAAGTTGTTAGGCTTTGAAAAGCATCAGCTTAAGAAAGAAGACTTTCGCAACGATAAGGTCGATGCTGCAGAGTTAGCTGCCGCTGAGGCGGGCGTTGCAATGTATCAGTTTGAAGCTAAGTCGGACGGTATCGGTGATATTGGTTCTGTATCAGTGCGCTTCCAGGATATTGCCACTGGGATGATGATCGAAAAACGCTGGCCCATCCCCTATGAACCAGGTAGTTACCGCATCGAAGAGGCGAGTCCCTCACTAAAAGTTTCTACTGCAGCAGTCATGCTCGCAGCTAAGCTTCGTGCGGAAGCACTGGGTGAGTCTGTCGATTTGAAGACACTTTCCTCGCTGGTGGCTTCGCTACCCGAAGCAGTGCGGAATACGGAGCGTGTGCAGCAATTGCAGGTGATGATTGAAAAAGCACGACAGATCATTGGAAACCCGAGCAACGAATAACTGAAAAGACGAATTCGCGAGCAATCTAATTAAATTCAGTAATAGAAAGCCTCTTTAGGAGGAGATGGATATATGGTCAAAGTTTTTCGCTGTGGAATAAGAGTTCTTCTACTAATAGCGGTAGGTATGTCAGGGGTCGCACAAGAGCCGGTAGCGACATCTGAAGCAGATCAACCGACTGCTGAAGTGATTGATGCAGATGGCGTTAAGGCCATTATTCTGTCAACTTCAAAGCACCCTGAACCGGCATTTTTATATACTGCAAATGCAGCAGCGACTGTGAATGTTGATAGGGAATATATCGATCAATCGATCACGGTGAAAATTAAGGTCGTTCAAGGAAAGGCAAAGACAGTCACTTTTGGGCTTATAGGTCAAGGGGAGGTATTGGATATCAAGGGAAACAATATCGACTCTTGGGCGTTACGCAATAAAGGAGCTGATAAGTATGTCGATATAAATCTGACAGGTGATGCCGCAGATTACGAAGCAGTGCTCACTTTCAGAACCAAGTATTCCACATTGCCGGCGGAAGTGGATTTGTTACATATC
>JAUMAI010000036.1:0-674 GCA_032116775.1 Pirellula sp.
TTTCTGATTCTCGGAACCTTCATGGTTGCATCTTTTCTCGGGCCCGTTCTAACATCCATGAATCATTGGAGCGAGAGGCAACTCGCATTTCTTTATTTTATTGCTGGTACCTTCACATTCATCGTGACAAATATTGTGGGGCGTTGGGCAGACCGCGTTTCAAGACTTATGCTGTTTAGAGTCCTGGCCTCGGGGGCGCTGGTGATGGCTTTGGTGGTTGGGAACTTTCCACCTGCACCACTGTGGCTTGCTACCGCTGTGACTTCCGGGTTCATGGTGTGTGCTGCCGCAAGAATGGTGCCAGCTCAAGCAATGCTGCTCTCAGTCGTATCGCCAAATATTCGTGGAGCCTTCATGAGTCTGAACTCTGCGGTTCAGCAATTTGCGACTGGAATAGCACCTATGATTGCTGCCGGGATCCTCGTAGAGAATGAAGATGGAGGGTTAGATGGATTTCACCTTGTCGGTCTGTTATCCGCTTGTTTCGGTTCTGTTTCTCTTGTGCTTGTCGGATTTCTCAAGCCGGCCTCGTCGGTGTAGTCAACGCATAGTGAAATAATTCAAGCATCAGCTTTAAATCCACTTATATTAAGTACAATATTAGTCAATAAATTAAAAGAAATGACACCGCAACGCACACGTGATTTTTTTCGTATTTTTACAGTTGCCATTGA
>JAUMAI010000036.1:684-3778 GCA_032116775.1 Pirellula sp.
TAATACAAGCATCTTGCTTTTTTTCGCGATGGTATGAAGATCGCATACAAGCGAATTCAGGTGGGAGAGAAACCAGCAAGAGAGCTTACGCGTCAGTTAGGTGGCTCTTGTGTCGTGCCCATTGTTCTCACATCTGGTTGTAGTCGTGCCTTTAACTGCTAAAAATGTCGCGGCAGACCATTTCTGCAATTTATCATTGGTGGATCATAGTACATTCAAATGGGATATTATCTGCAAATGGTTACGATCTCCAGTCAAAAGAAACAGTTTTACCCATACACTAATAAATCAAAGTTCGCTTCCGTTTTATCTCTCCGCAAAGAAATATGATTGAGTGCCTCTTGCTGAAACGTTGTATGACTCGATATGCGGCTCTTTGGCTTGTACTGATTCTCTGTGCTAATGCCCATGCACAGACAAAATTTCAATCGCTAAACTATCTCCTCGAAATCCAAGGTAGAAGTACTTTGGCCGGCCAGCATAATAAGGAGCCTAATGGGGAACCTGCAAAATAGACCACTTGGGTTCAGGCCAACATTGGTAAAACGCCAGCTTTATGGAGCGGAGATTTTCTGTTTGGACAGGACGATATCCAAAATCGTCGAACCATGATCGAGGAGGCAAGGCGTCAATGGGAACAAGGTGCGATAATCAGCCTTCTATGGCATGCCTGCTCGCCTGCAGCAACCGAACCATGCCGCTGGCGCGCTGTAAAAAGCAAACTCTCCGATGACCAATGGCAACAGCTCTTTGTCGAAGGCTCGGAATTGAACAAGACATTGATAAAACGACTCGACGATCTTGCACTGCACCTCCAATACCTGTCCGACAACAACGTTGAAGTGCTCTTCCGACCATTTCATGAAATGAATCAAGCTGATTTTTGGTGGGTGGACGTAAAGGACCGGAAGGCACTCCTAAACTATTCCGCTTTGTTCACGATTATTTGAGCACTACCAAGGGGCTTCGGAATCTTATTTGGGTTTATGACTTGCAAGACTTTTCTTCTCTGGCAACGGATGTTCACGACTTTGATCCGGGCAGAGAATATTGGGACGTTTTGGCACTCGATGTTTATCAGAGTGATGGAAAAGGCTACACGCTAGAGAAGTACAATATCATTCTAGAATATGCTGGAGACAAACCATTCGCAATTGGCGAGTGCGACGTTCTGCCAAGTGTCGAGGAGCTACAGTCTCAATCTAAATGGGCATTTTTTATGTGCTGGGCAGAGTTACTTCCTGCTAGAAATACCATCGATCGCATACGAGAGATTTACAACTCAGAAAATGTGCTGACCCTCGAAGAGGTTCCTGGTTGGAAAAAGAACGAACCAGCGGGACCTTTACGGTGAAAGTCGATGGAATAGATTGTTCGCATAGAAGGCACGTTGATATAATCGTCTTCTTAGTGAGTGCAATCCTTCTCGCAGTATTACTCATTGAGTTTACGTATAGATATCTTCGCTAGCTTTGGCGAGGCTATAAATCGCACGGGTCGATTACTAACGCACGAGATCGCTATCATGTCTGAAACCGGTCAAGAGATTTCACGTCGCTCCTTACTGAAACAAGCTGCTGTCGGAGGGATGGGAATGGTTGTTGGTGGTGGATCCCACCTTCACTCATCTGGCGATGATCAGGCAACGGGATCCATTGAAGTGGTCAGTGCCAAGGATAAATGGTTTTCTGAGAAATTGTTTTTTATCAGTGGCAATAAATTGCTGAAAATGAAGGATGGTAGCGTTTTGCCCGCGACTACCCTGTCCAGCCAGATCTACCGTCCTCGCTCGGCTCAAGAAATTGCCGATCTGGTGAAGTCTGTGTCTGCACAAACGCCCATTGCTTGCGTTTGTGGAGGTCATGAATCATCGAACGCTTCGTTGTTTGCTAGCCGCGAGGCGCTGGTGCTCGACTTGACCCATTTGAAGTCGATCCATTTTCATCGAGACGATAGGGGCGCTTTGGTTACGGTGGGGGCGGGGGTCGTTTTCCGCGAACTAGTGGAGGCCGTTAAAGAAAAAAAGGGTGCCTTGCCTGTGGGAACAGGGCCAGGTGTCGGCGTTGTCGGTTACATCGTAAATGGTGGCTTGAGTGGTTACTTTTCTCGACGACTTGGCTTATTGGGACAACGAGTCGTTCAATTAACCATGGTAACCGCAGAGGGCATAGTGCGTGTGCTCACTCCTCGTGATGAACTTTTTACTGCGATGTTGGGAGCTGGGAGTGCCCTAGGTATTGTCGTCGATGTCACAATAAGTTTGGAGCAAGAAAGCATCTTGAAAGGGGGGGAGCAAAGAGTCATCTCCTTCGAGAGTCGCGAGCAGGCACGGGACTTTACCAGCGGTGCTCTAGATTTCCTACGAAGTCAGATTCTGCCGAACGAGTCTGTGTCGATGGAGTTGGTGATAACGGGTACGAAAGCTCTCGTGGCGACTGTTATTTTTTATGATAAATTTCAGGGAAATGTGGCGGAATTTATTCGGCCACTAGAGGAACTGGCTGTCCGATTGAAGCTTTCAGTTATCGCCCAGTCTCACTGGAAGTCTTGGTATGAAGTTGCGGCTGCGTTGTGGCCTGTCATTGCGGAAATGAAAGGGGATCCATTGGCCACATTGCAACATTGCATGGGAACGAGGGGGATACCTGATAATAAAATTCTTGACTTCGTCAGTGACACGCTTGTAAGTCAAGCACCCTTCGATGAGGCGAATTTGTCAATTGTAGAGATTCGGACGTTGGGAGGCGCTGCTCTGTCGAAGGTAAAAGTGCCAAGTGGTAATTGTCATCACCAGTTCTTTGTCGATCTCATGACCATATACGATGCGAAAAATAAAACTTTGGCCGAGAGGGAAGCTATCGCGGATATTACTAAGCGTTTAATAGGTAAGGCGAGAGAAGTAGAGGGACTTTCGGTTGACTTTAGTGGAACGCACTCGCAGCCAGACGATGTGGAAAATTTAACGTTGCCATCTGTAATCCTTGGAACTGAAGAAACGGCAGAAACGGTCAGGACCTTAAAGAAAAAAATGGACCCGAACAATCGCTTCAGATTTCATCCCTTTGCGAAGCTGCTATGAAAAAATACGGGGGAT
>JAUMAI010000036.1:3788-7911 GCA_032116775.1 Pirellula sp.
AGTGCCAGGACGCGGAGTGGGCTGCCTGAACCAGCTTGGATTTTCAGTGGAGCTGCGATAATTATTGCGCCCGTAGGGGGCAATTGATCAAGATTACGTAGGCATTGCAGACCAAATTTTCCAGCTCCATGCATCAATGTGTGACAAGGGTAGGGGAGAGGCCAGCGATAAGACTGTCCAGCGTCCGTATTAATCGTCTCGGAAGCAAATCCTATCACGTTTCGTTCGTGGATTAGCCATTCCACTGTTTCTTTGGTTGGCCCCGGTGTATGACACCCATCTTCCTTTAAATTAATGAACGCTG
Organism: Pirellula sp.; assembly: GCA_032116775.1. Lineage (GTDB taxonomy): Bacteria > Planctomycetota > Planctomycetia > Pirellulales > Pirellulaceae > JAFLCP01. The sequence continues at coordinate 4,093 of JAUMAI010000036.1, forward strand.
CCGGATCGGCAATCCGCTTTGACCAATCAGTCCGGAAAGCCAGCCAGCAACCTTCTGGAATGCGTCCATGTCGGCTTTCCCACCTTTCCAAGAAATCTACGGACAAAACCCAATCCTCATCAGCGGCAACCTCCGCACTCGCATCTACGACAGCTGCAGGTGCGATAAAGCGTTGGGCATCGATAGTATCTACCGTATTGCGGGGTAATTCACTACCAGTGACCCAGTGAGCGGGGGCATCGAAATGAGTTCCTGTGTGTTCACCGCAGGAGAAATTATTCCAGTACCAATTCGGTCCATCTTTATCGTATCGCGATATTCTCTCCAGTCGAAAAGACTGAACCTGACCGTACTGTGGCGGTAGGATCAATGTAGGGAAATCGGCTGAAAGCACATGCGTTAAGTCGATAACGCGAATGGAACCGGTCGCGTAAGCAGCAGCAAATTGAGAGAGCATGGAAGTTGTACTCATAGTTCATAATCCCTGGCATTGTTTCGCTAATAAGCAGTGGGCACTTTACGAAAGTTAGTATGTAAAGAAATAGAACGTTCAACTCAGCTTCGAGAAAGCTCTCGAGGCAATCAAGCGGGGGTGGTCCTTCATCGCGGCCCCTGGCAGTGAGGTTAGAATGACACAGACACAATCTCGCTCTGGGTCGGCCCACGCAATCGTACCGGTAGAACCTGTATGTCCGAAGACCGAATTGCTCGCGTCGATGCCGTACTCTTCAAAGCCTGTGTCGAAACCAAGTCCTCGCGATGGTAATGGCTCGGAGTTATGACTGCGGATCATTAATCGACTGGTGTCAGGGCGAAGGATTCGACCGTCATGGCGGAGAAATGTTTCGAGAAATAAAGCGACATCATGAGCAGATGCATTCATGCCTCCCCATGGTGCACCTAGATTTCTCCAGTAATTACTGTTCCAATCCCAATTTTTAGCAGTCGGATCTCCTCCACCAGCCTCTGGAGCAGCATATTCGGTCTGAACAGCCACGACGTCGGCGGGCTCGAGGTCCTTCTGGCCCAAGCAAGAATGATTCATCTGCAGTGGTTTTAGGACAGCTGCTTTTACGAAATCAGGAATACTTTGTTGGGTATGTCGGCTGGCTATTTCGCAAGCCAGAAGAATACCCATGCTTGAGTATTCATACCCACTGCCCGGCTGGAAGCGAGGTTTGAGCCGGAGAGCTTGTACGGAAAACTGCTTGAGGTCTGCATGAGAACGCCGCCAATGATCATTGTCAGGGAGTTGATCAGAAAGCCCCGAGGTATGAGTCAGCAGGTGCCGAATCGTAACCTTATCTCGGAGTTCATCTCGAAACTCTGGTAGATACTTAACTACTGGATCATCGAGTTCGAAAACACCTCGATCGAAAAGCGTCATAAAAGCCGCGATCGCAATCGGCTTGGTGATAGAGCCTAACAAAAAGGCTGATCGATTGGAGGTAGCTGTTCCATACTGCCTTTCAAAAATTTCATCGTCGATACGTAGAAAAACAGAGGCGGCTCGAATGATTTTCTTTTCTATAGCCTGCTCAAGAATCGACGATACGACATTCCAGTCTCGCGAGGAAGCTTTGCTCTTCATGGTCAATAAGGTTCCTAGTGTGATACTGAGCAAAAAAGGGCGTCGAGATAACACGGAATCTTCCTACGATGAGAGACCTGAATACTCGAGATCGAAACAACTTTTACCAGACGGCTCAGTGGCGACTACACAACAAGTCGATTTGTCTTCGGAACTTGCTGTTAAAAGTAAGGAATGCTCAAATTCGACAGGTAATCGCATGTCTCGATTAAGTTAAATGAAATGATGCTGGTTAGAAACCCACCAAGCAGAATCTCGCAGAATTTTTGGGTGAGTTAAAGTGCTAGAGAAAAGCTAACTAGATAAGATACTTTGTACCACAAGTCGCTCTAAGCAAAATTCCAGTAACTTGTTTGCAGCCAGTCCCCCGTTCAACGACAATGGCCTCGAGGTATAAAAGTTCTGAGAGTAAAGTTCTGAGAGTAAAGTGCCAAAGGTGTGATTAGCTGTGGCTTAGCCCGGTTATAGTTCGTCTTGCCTACGTCCAATTGTTGGCAAGGGTTTACGCCATCTCTTCAGTGTGACAGAATGCGTCGGATTCGAAATTCGCGTTGCACTGTGGTGAACCAAACATTTTCGACCTAGTCCGAGGAAATTCCGGATAAGATTCTTTGGATACTCGGGATAGACACTAATTCAAACAATTATCTCGGTAGTTCCAGACGAGGAAGACAGGTAAGCACCAGAGAAAAGCTATCGTGAAAAATTGCGAACGAAGTTTAAGTTTCTGCTAATACGATAATCCTCTAAATAATAGGACAAGGCCATGAGATCACTTCGCGCGATAAGCTTTGGTATAACGGCACTTGCCCTTTCGTTCCAAATCGCTTCGGCTCAGTATCCAGACTGGAAAGAAACAGGATCAATCTTCCTGAATACAACGCCCGACGGTGCAAATCTTTCGGCGACTGCGAGTGAAAAAGGATTTCCTGTGCTCGTAAGGCTAAGCAAGGAATGTTTTGATTTCTCGGCTGCGAAATCCAATGGTGACGATATACGCTTTTCGGCAGATGGCCAACCGTTGGCGTATCAGATTGAGCAGTGGGATGCGATCGCTGGAATAGCGAGTATTTGGGTACGAGTGCCAGAGGTAAAAGGCAACACGCGACAGGAAATCAAAGTGCATTGGGGTAACGCAGACGCGTTGAGCGAGTCTAAGGGCTCAGCCGTTTTCAATGAGTCAAACGGGTATCTTAGTGTTCTCCATATGGGAGATGGGGTGGTGGATGAAGTCGGCTCGGTGGAAGCAAAGGATATCGGCACATCCACGATTACAGGACTGATTGGGTCTGCAAGGCATCTCGCAGGCAGCCAAGGAGTATTTTGCGGAGAGATGATTACCAACTTTCCGGTCGGAGCGAATTCACACAGTACTGAGGCATGGATTCGTGCTGAAAAATCAAACGGACGGGCTTTGGCATGGGGTAATGAGCATGGGCAAGGTAAAGTGGTGATGCATTTTATGAGCCCGCCGCATGTGAAAATGGAATGCTACTTTTCCGGTGCGGACGTTGCCAGTGTGGGACGGATGCCGATGAATGAGTGGATTCACGTCATGCATACATATCAGCAGGGCGAATCACGCATTTATGTGAACGGCGAACTCAGTAATACCTCTAAGACTCCAAACGCTCCTCTGGCTATCAAGACACCAGCGAGGTTCTATATCGGTGGTTGGTACAATAATTACGATTTCGTTGGCGATATCGACGAAGTACGGATATCGAAAGTCGTGCGTTCGGCGGATTGGGTAAAACTACAGCACGAAAACCAGAAGCTCCAACATACATTAGTGGGTCCAGTGGTGAAGCCGGGCAATATGTTTTCTGTCTCGCCCGCAGCGGCGACTTTCGCTGAGGGACAGAGCATGACTTTTTCGGCGCTAGCCCGAGGCGCACAAAAGATTTATTGGATACTTAAAAGTGATGGGCAGGAAACTGTCGTGGCAGTGGATCGACTTGCATACACATTGGATGCTGGGCGAGTGACGGGTGATAAGGCCGTCATATTGCAATGCAAGGCGATCTACTCCGAAGGTGTAAAAACGCAGGATATTGCGATTCATATTAAGGAGGATATTGAAGAGCCTGTTTTCACGCTTAGTGCACCGAAGGTTTGGAACGGTAGGGAGACGATCGAAGTTGTTCCACAGGTAACGAATCTGAAGGCGATGCAGTCGAAGAACGCTGGTGACTTGAAGACCGAGTGGAGTGCGGGACCATTCGCTG
>JAUMAI010000037.1:0-3409 GCA_032116775.1 Pirellula sp.
GCAACTGGTCGCTGGATCATCGCCTCGCGACCTAAATGTTAAGCAATTCCTAGCCAAATCGTCTGGTGATTACACGGAATTAAAACAAGCCGAGCACCAGGCTAGACAGCCTAATCGTACCTATTTATCCGTTGATCGATCGAAAGACACTGCTCTAAGTCTGCCAACGGAAGGGCAAAGCCGCGCATCGTCCACTTCGACGGATTGGAAAAACATGGCTGCAAATCGCTTATGTATCTGCCGCCTGAGACAATTTTCATCGCCGAGTTTTTTGCTGTTAAAACACCTTCTCACGATTGATTTTACACCTGCTTGTAAAACTCCTATCACGCACTCTTACATCGTCGATATTGATTGATTCAATTTCGCAACTAGCGCACAATACGTGGGGCTAGTGTTACAGCATGCCATTGATGGTAAGTCTGCGTCTGGACCTCAGCTTGTCTCTGTGATAGCTAGATATCTGCCCAGCGTTTCTCGATCAATTATCAATGGTTCATTTATCCACAGATTAGCCGATTCTCCTCTTCATATTTTTTAGGCGTTTGGAAATCAAATGAGATGCTACCAATTAATAGCGATCAAATTCGCTAGAGCGTGCTTCGGACTGCTCGCGACCCTAGGCTCAGTTACATTTTCAATCTCTGAATGTCGAGCCCAGGAAGCAACAGCCACAGACAATCCGACAGCATTAACCGTTCCACCGATGGACACCCCGCTGAACAAGGAATTGACGGCGCTCGACAAGTACGTCGCAGCTCCAGATAGCACGTACTCCTTTGAAATCGTCAATACCATCAAAGACTCCGATGGAACACTTTTCGTTGTGGATCTGAAAAGCCAAACTTGGCTAACAGCCAAAGAAGTTGACCGTCCGGTGTGGCAACACTGGTTGATGATTTATCGACCCAATCAAGTGACATCGAATAAAGCCATGATGTTTATCGGTGGAGGGGGAAATGGAGGCAACCCACCGGATAAACTGGATGCCCGAGTTGCCATGATTGCCAAGGGAACCAACTCGGTTGTCGCTGAATTGAAGCAAGTCCCCAATCAGCCACTTATATTCCATGGCGATGGTGTACCTCGTGTCGAAGATGACTTGATAGCCTACACGTGGAATCAGTACATAAAAACTGGAGATGAACGATGGCCTGCTCGACTTCCGATGGTTAAGTCGGTTGTTCGTGCTATGGATACAGTGCAGACAGTCATGGCTAGTGAGCAGGCCGGCAAACTGGCGGTCAATCAATTTGTAGTCGCTGGAGGCTCTAAACGCGGCTGGACGACCTGGATGACAGCTGCGGTGGATAAGCGTGTTGTGGCAATCGCACCGATTGTGATCGATGTTCTCAACGTGGACAAATCGATGCAACATCACTTTTCTACGTATGGTTTTTGGGCTCCAGCGATCGAGGAATATGTTCAACACAAGATCATGGTTCAGCGAAACGATCCTGATTACATGGGCCTGATGATGATTGAAGACCCTTATGCTTATCGCGATCGCTTTACGATGCCAAAGTGTATTATCAACGCCACGGGAGATCAGTTTTTCTGCCCCGACTCATCCCAGTTTTATTTTGATGACTTGCCGGGTGAAAAACATTTGTGCTACGTACCCAATTCAGAGCACTCCCTCAAGGAATCGAATGCTGCCGAATCACTAATGGCCTTTCATTACGCCATCGTTCACAACGTTCCGCGTCCACAATTCGATTGGACGGTTGATGGCAAGCAAATCACAGTCCGATGCAAAACTAAACCTGCTAAGGTTACTCTCTGGCAAGCGTACAATCCTGAAAAACGCGACTTTAGAGTTGATACGATCGGTCGAGCCTACAAGCCTTTGGAGCTCAAAGAATCGGCACCAGGGGTTTACCAAGCACCGCTGGCAGCTCCCACCGCTGGATTTACCGCTTCGCTGGTGCAATGCGAATTTGACATCGGTGCACCTGTACCACTACGACTTAGCACGCCCGTGAAAGTGCTTCCCGAAGAGTTACCCCACGCTCCCAAGTAACAACGCTCCCAAGTAATAACGCACCCAAATAACAACTCTCCGTGAGCCACATACAAAACTCTCAATTCAAGCTCGGTAGGCAACTACCGAGCTTTTTTGTTAAGCGAAACAGAAGAAGGGGCACACTAAACAACACCAGAAAAGGAAAAGGCCAACCTGATTACGAGTATCTAGCTTGATCGGTTATAATCCCAAACCAATCCCTCGTACCGTCATGGTGGAGCAAGCAGAGATGAAGGAATACCTCAACAGCGTAGAGATCGGTTCACAAGGTCAATTTACACTCCCTGCTAACTATTACATTGCCGAAGAAATCTTTCAGCGGGAATTGCGGCAATTCTTCGAAAGCAGTTGGATTTGTGTGGGGCACGTGAGCGATTTTCCTCAGCGTGGCTCTTTCATAACTGTGGACGTCGGCAAAGAATCCCTTCTGATCGTCCGGGACCATCAGGATCAGTATCATGCCCACTTCAATGTCTGTCGACATCGAGGTACCAAACTCACCGATCATCCGTGCGGCCTTGCAGGAAAGTCATTTCAATGCCCTTACCATGCGTGGACGTATTCACTGGATGGAGAATTGATCGGTGTTCCGGACGAGAAACAAATCCCAAACTTCTCGCGAGACGCCTATCGCCTACACGCCGCTGCAGTTGTCTCGTTTGAAGGCCTCATTTGGGTCCATTGCGGCCGTAAGCAAACACCTTTCGAAGTACACTTTGCAGCGATTGCTAATCGATTTTCCAACTGGACCATTAGCGACTTGGAACTTACGGGAACTAAACAATATGAAGTTCAGGCAAATTGGAAACTGATACTGCAAAACTACAGTGAATGTTATCACTGCGCTCCCGTACATCCTCGACTCGTCGAACTATCCTCGCCGAATTCGGGCGGGAACGACCTGATCGACGGACCAGTCATGGGTGGTTACATGGATTTAAAACGTGAAACCGGTTCAATGACCCTCTCTGGTCTTCGCTCTGGTCCTACCCTACCATCTCTCAGCACGGAGCAATCGGAGAGAGTGTATTACTATGTCGTGTTTCCTCAGATGCTTTTATCACTCCATCCGGATTATGTGATGATCCACTGGCTAAAACCGCGATCCCCCTCCCATACCAGTATTACCTGCAAATGGTATTTTCCTCCTTCATCGAAAAACCACAATCGTGATCCACAAGATGCCATCCAATTCTGGGACCAGACCAATCGCGAAGATTGGCGAGTTTCCGAGCTCACCCAGGCGGGAGTAGGTAGCTCACGCTACACGCCAGGCCCCTACAGTAATCGAGAAGCTATGTCCGCAGCACTCGATCGCTACTATCTGCAACAAATAGAACTTTAATCCCATAACAACTTGCTAAGATGTCAAATCCTATAACA
>JAUMAI010000038.1:0-11218 GCA_032116775.1 Pirellula sp.
TGGAACGAGTTAACCAGCTCGGCTGATTGGTGGCCTACATTTGGCTTGCTGCTGGGGAGCGTGCGTTACTTAGCGGGAGCCACTGAAGATCGAGTCAACTATTCAGTCGGTCAGTCAGCCGTATTAGCCAATCCCGTCGAGAGGTATCCCGAACAGTACATGCTGTTCACTCCACGTGGAGATGCTTCAAGAATTGATGTTAGAACTGGAAGTATATTAATACCGACTGTGCAAAATCCTGGCGTATATCGTTTGCGTGGCATTTCCCAGAGTCCGATATCACGGGGCTTTTCGGTGAATACGGCAAGCGAGTCTGCAAATCTCAACAAGATCGCGCGTGAGCGGTTAGTAGAGATCGTTGGAGAAGAGAATTGTCGCATCGCCAAGGACATGTCGGAGGTACAGCAAAGCGTAGGTGCTGTGCGCTATGGCCGAGAATTATTTCCCTTCATGATTTTATTGGTTTGCGGATTGTTGATTGGCGAGCAATGGATGGCTAATCGCTTCTATCAATGGAATCCGGGCAGTAGAAGCGGGAACGACGGGAGGCTTGCCAAGCGATGACCTCTTGGAGTCTTGAGCCGCTGATGGGAAGTTGGGTACTGGTGGCTGTAGTTGCCATCGTGCTATTGGCGGGATTATGGATCCGGCCTCAGTTCGCTTCACTCAATCCAGGTAGAAGGAGAGTTTTATTTGTCTTGCGATTGGTGCTTGTGTTGCTAGTGCTGTTAGCAATGTTGAGGCCAGGTATCGTTTGGAGTCAGATGAAATCGCAGCGAGCTGTCATTGCTGTATTGATGGACTATTCCGCCAGTCAACAATTACCTAGTGGCACGAGTGGCTTGAGTCGTTGGAAATTGCAGCAGGACTATTGGAAGAAGCTCAAGTTAGTTGGTGACCAAGTTGCTGAAGATATCGATATTCTACCTTTTTCTTATGACGAGCAATTGCGACCTTTAACGGTAGATAGCGGAAAAGAACTAACGTTTTCAGAGCAACCTACAGGACGCGTCACAGACATCGGCCGAGCTTTAGCGGAGTTGAGTACAACGCGAACGGAGTTTCCATTGGCTGGTGTTGTCCTGCTGGGTGATGGGACCATAACAGCCGAAAATAGTAAATACGATCCAGTCCAGATTTCACGACAGTTTGGCCAAATGGATCAGCCAATTATTGTGGCAGGGACTGGCCCAAGAGCAGGTAGTGATGACAGCCGCGATGTGGCGATCGAAGGAGTGGCAGAGGAATTAGAAGTTTTTACTCGTAATCGTGTTGAAGTAAAGGGAACACTTCGGCTGCGAGGATTGGTCGGGAGTACGGTGCCGCTGAAGATATCGTTAATAGGAGCGGATGGAAAAGCGAGTATCATCGACACGCAAAATATTGTTCCTCGAGAGCCGGATGAAGTGCTGCCTTTCACGATACCACTCATCGCGCCAGATCCAGGAGAGTATCGATTGCTCGCAGAGGTGGCGAGTCAACCGGGAGAAGCCATCACGAGCAATAACATTGCTACAGCTTTCATGTCTGTGAAAAGTGGTGGGGTGCGTATTCTGTATCTTGAGGGACAGCCTCGCCAAGAGCAGGTGTTTTTGCGTCGAAGTATCAATGCTTCGCCAGATATACAGCTTGACTTCCTGATTATTCCGCCGAATACACGCAATCGTTGGCCAATCGATTTGAAAGGCGTTTTAGCTGGCTCGGAATATGATGCCTTTATCATCGGCGACTTAGATTCCTCTGCATTCGGCCGAGAGCAGCTTGAGGTGCTTAAGCAGCGAGTTGAGGATGGTGCTGGCTTGATGCTGCTGGGTGGTTTTCATGCTTATGACGGTGGTGGGTACGGCAGCAGTCCGCTGGCAGATGTTTTGCCAATGCAGTTGCGTCCTGGTATGCAGCAGCCATTTGGTCAGCCGGTATTACCGCAGTTGCATTGGGATGGAATGTTGAAGTTGAAACCTGTTGGGATTCATCCGGTGACTCAGTTGGGTGAAGGTGAGAAAAACGCTGAGCTGTGGACTAGATTAAAACCGCTCGAAGGTGCCAATCGTTGGTTGAACATTAAGCAAGCCCCGGGTATTCAAGTAATTGCGACCGACGAAGAGACACGACCAGTACTTGTGGCATCTTCGGTAGGACGAGGACGTGTACTGGCAATGGCTGGCGATTCGACCTGGCGATGGTGGTTGAGTGGTGAGCAGCAGCTTCACAAGCAATTTTGGAGACAGTCATTGTTGTGGGTTCTCGGGCGAGATCGCATCGAGGAAGGGATAAGCCTGGTCCTGGAGCAGAGGCGTTTGTACAAAGATCAAAGCGTCGATTTTCAAGTCCGCTGGCGTCCCGGAACTGGACAGCAGGAGATTCCCACAGGAATTGAGGTCGAGGTTATTAAGCCCGATGGTAGCTCGGAGAAAATTTCTACCACGAAACGCGACGCTGAGACTCTGGTAGGAACTTGGAGGGTTGGTGGTGAATCAGGTGTTTATAAGTTAAAAGCCACCGTCAATCGTGCTCCAGGTGGCCCTGACGATAAAGCAAATCTCACGAGTGAATTACCTTTTTTGGTTATGGATAATTCCATTGAGCTCGCGAATCCGATACCGGATTGGCAGTTGTTTGGACAGATTGCTGATAACACCAAAGAGGCTGGCGGCAGCTTAGTCGATGGGGAGGAATTGCCCGAGGCTTTGCTCACACTTGTCCGTCGCTTGCAATCGCAAGAGACGAAAGTTGAGCAAGCTCGTCGGCTGGGTGATAAGGCAAGCGATCAGTGGATTTATTTAGGGCTATTTGCCCTGCTGCTCACCGGAGAGTGGTGGCTGAGAAAGAAGTGGCAAATGGCTTGATCGCAGGCGTTCTATCGTTGAACGGACAGAATATGGAAGATGCTGCAAGCATGAGCAAAAAGATATTTTCAACTACGTTCACAAGTGATAATGAAGTATCAGGATAGCCGCGGTAAAAGTTCATAAAAAAAGGCCTACCCTAAGGTAGGCCTTTTTCGTTGGCTGATGAGTTAAGTCAAAGAGTAGGCAAGCGAACTATTTCGCTGCTTCAACAATTTTGACTGATTCAATAACGATTGGCTCAACTGGAACATCTTGGTGAAAACCTTTGTTGCCAGTCTTAACTTTGCCGATCGCATCCACAATTTCGCTGCCAGCAGAAACCTGGCCGAAGACAGCGTATCCAGCGCTACGTGGATTTGGGTCTAGGAAGTCATTATCAACCAGATTGATAAAGAACTGAGCCGTGGCGCTGTTAGGGTCGTTGGTACGAGCCATGGCCACGGTGTACTTTTTGTTCGAAACGCCATTGGAGGCTTCGTTTTTGATAGGAGCGCGAGTTTTCTTCTCTTTCATATTCGCATCCATGCCGCCTCCTTGAACCATGAATCCATCGATAACTCGATGGAAGACAGTGCCGTCATAATGACCATCTTTGACGTACTGCAAAAAGTTCTCCACGGTAACTGGAGACTTATCTGCAAACAGTTCCAATTTGATTTCGCCTTTGGAGGTTTTGATGACAACCATCGGGTTTCCTTCCGCAAAAACATTTGTTGACAACATGCCGATCATGAAACATCCCAGGCATGCCGCTAAAGCGCTCCGCAACATGGCAATCTCCTTAGCATGACATAAATGACCAAAAAATAAGATCTGGGATGGATCATTGTAAGAAAATGGTGGGATTTCAACAGGGGCTAGGGGGGATCTTGGGTCTCAAAGGGGACTTTTTTGGTGACTGTTGCGGGGGATAGCTCAAGTAAGGTGTTTTCCAAAGCAGGGGAATGGGCTTGTGGAAATAGGGCCAGCACTGGATTGTGATCGACGTGCCGAGTAGCATTTTAGGGATCTAGTTCTATCCCGCCTTTTGAAATCCCACAGGAGTTCAGCAATGAGTCTACGATCGTTGATGCGCACCGCCTCTGTAGGCTGCGTCCTTATCGCCTCTTCTTTCGTTACACCTGCCTTTTCTATTGAGCCTAAAGAAGATGGCTTTGAAACGATTTTCAATGGTAAGAACCTAGAGGGCTGGAAAGGTAAGGATGGATATTGGTCGGTTGAAGATGGTGCAATTACCGGCACCAACACAGCAGAAAAGCCAACGCCAAACAATACGTTTTTAGTTTGGCAGGGTGAGGTTGCAGATTTTGAATTGCGTCTACAGTACAAGATTGTCGGCGGCAACTCCGGTATTCAATATCGCAGCGAGTTGGTTGACACAGAGAAGTTTATTGTCGGCGGTTATCAAGCTGATATCGATTCGTCGCCAACTTATTCAGGTATCAACTACGAAGAACGTGGAAGAGGCATTTTGGCTGAGCGAGGCCAGGAAGTGAAAATCACCGGCGATAAGACTATCGAGGTTGTGAAGAGCCTCGGTGATAAGGGTGAATTGCAAAGCAAGATTAAAGCCGAGCAGTGGAATGATTACACTGTTATTGCGAAGGGTGGAAAGTTACAGCACATTATCAACGGCGTTCCGATGTCAACCGTTGAAGATGTCTCTACCAAAGCTAAGGCGTCTGGTATTCTTGCCTTGCAGCTACATGCTGGTCCTCCTATGAAGGTCCAGTTCAAGAATATCGTTATCAAGAAGCTGTAGGTTTCTATCGAAGTCTACTTGTCGTTGACGGTAATGATACGTGACGATACTGATCATTGACGGTGTGGCTGAAGTTCAGAAAGAACTTGCCACACCTATTTTTTTAAAATGACATATCGTGTGCTTCGGTTTCATAGCAAATGACCAGTCTATTACCCATCCTGCGCGGTTTTAGTTGAAATCGTTTAGCCAACAAATAGTCCTAAAACAACAAAGGCAGCCTTCGCTTAGCGAGACTGCCTCGGTTCTAGAATCCGTTTGTCTGCAATGCTTGTAAGCTAAACGGCGCCGTTGGTCTTGGGGTGTGTCTTGTCCCAATGATCCATCGCGGCACGAATCTTCTTCATGGGTATCCATTGTCCATGAGTTTTAGTAGCGCTGCTGAGCATCGTCTCTGGACGAATTTCACCTTTGGTGATTTTGCCCAACAAATCCGGTTCCGATAATGGTCCCACAGTTTTATGGGTGTGGAAGAAACCGGTCTTCAAAAAGAACCAATCGGCTGACATGGTGAACTCTCCTCACTCATCAATTCAAAAATCCTGAAGCGGGGCAGGCGTGGTGCGAATCGCGAGAGTGGCGTCTTGCCAGATATCGAACCTTAAAACTATCGAGTAGTTCCGCAAAAGTCATCATGAAAAAAGATGAGCTTGCCACGCAGCTTCAGTCCGTACTTGGGCTAATGGACGAATCCTTTCCATAAGCCCGAAATGCCTCTTTTGGGCATAGTTAAGGCGATAAGTGGTGGGGGCGATAGCGAGAAGGTGTAGATCCCCCGAGCTCGGCGACAACTCCGTTTGTCCGCAAGTGCTTATTTTTCAAGGGATTGTTTTAGCGTCCTAAGTTGGAATTTGCCGTCGATTTGGGAGTGTCGCCTCGGATTGGAATCGGAGAGAGAGTCAATTCCTTTCCGACCGTCCTCCGCTCGTAGCCGTTACGTCGACGGCTATGTCCTAAAACCTTCCCTAGCGAGTTATCGCAGAAAATGGCGAAATCTCGCGGGATTTTTCGTAGGGATGGGTGAGTTAGCACGAAATAGCAACCGCAACCCAAAGAGATGGCCAGCGGGACGGGCCATAGGATTTCCAGGAACGTTGCCTTGTCGGCGTCGTACGAGGGCTGTCTGGTTGGCGTGTCTACCTGGTTAATGTCGACCCAGCCTTGCTTGGTTCGCCGCCACATCGCTTCGTAATGTTCTTGGCCAAAGCTCCAGTAAACGTTCGTAAAGAAACATAAGAGCGTTAGCCAAAAAACGAAGTAGCTGACGGTGAATACTCGATGCTTGGCTAGCAGTCTTGAGGCACAGGTTGTCGTGATGTGATCTAGGGTTGATTTGATGTTGTGTATCATAATGCAACTCGAGATAGAGAAATGCATCGGGCTTATCTGCGCTTAGATAAGTCATTAGGCAAACAGTGTGCCATGGAACAGCGAGCAGAGGATATCAGCTTCGGTTGTGGCGAAGGCTTAAGAGTCGCGAGCTCTTCTTTAGCAGAGAATGTTTGTGAACCGATTGCAGCGCGTTAAAGGTGTTAAGACTGCACGGAATAGATATTCGAATCATTCGAATCTTTCATGATTCGTTTGCCGTTGGGTGAGTCGCGATGCCCCAAAACTAACAATCGCTTTTCGAACTGGCATATTTCCGATCCAGCGATGCTGCCAAAAAGCAACAGTTTGCCAACATCATGATGCATTTGGGCAACATTCTGTGGCCAACGGAGCAACCTATTCAAAACATTGAAGTAAGCGATCTGCTTACGGTTGCGGAGAGGGAGCAGGCTGTACCAGCGGAGAAAACGCCTGCCCAGAATCGTAGTAAGGTTGACGTGTCATGGTGGGTTGAGGGTATTCCATCATTGGCTGAGATGCCACTGGTGCCTGAGGTACCGCAGCTTCTGGAACAACGATAGGTACTGTGTAGTATGGCGGTGTGAAGTTTGGCTGGGCTTCTGGACCAGCGGACATCAGAGGCTGAGAATTGGCAAAACCTGGCTGTAAAACAATGTTTTCGCCCGTGTGAGGTTCCAAGCCGGTTAGGTTACGGTATTGGTTCATTTCTCGCGAAAAGATCGGGTCTTGGAAGGGAACAATATGGGGCGTCAACGCAATAATCACTTCGGAGCGAGACGACGATTTCAATGTTTTGCGAAATAGTTTGCCGATGAGCGGAATATCGCCTAGATAGGGAACCCAACTTGCTTTTCTTATATCGTCTTCCTTGATTAGCCCACCGATGATCATGCCGCGACCATCAGGTAGCAAAACTGTGGTATCCGTTGTCGTTGTATCTTCTTCTGGCAGTGAAGTATCAGGATTGATTCGACCACCTGACACCGAAGGCTGGACTTTCATCAGCACTTGACCATCGCGGGTTACGATTGGTTTAACACTGAGGATGACACCAAGTTCCAGAAACTCAACGTTTTGAATTGTGCTAGTTTGATTTTGTTGCAAGGTGGTATAGCCAAGTTTCGAACCGACCTGAATCTTACCTTCCTGACCTGTAATCACTAGCAACTTGGGTGTGGCTAGAGTTCTTACATTCGATTTCGACTTCAAAAACTCAATTACTCCCGATAAATCAGTACTTTCAACTCCTAGCGTGAAAGATGGCACGCCTGTCGCTGCAGGAATCATGCCTGCCGATTGGACGGTGACTTCGCCACCTCCGACTCGGAGTAGTTGTTCTAGATTGACACCATGCCGTTCATCTTCACCGAGTGAAACCTGAAGAATTTCAGCTTCAATCAAAACCTGCCGGGGTGGTACATCGACATTCGAAATATATTCCGCGATGCGTTGTATGCGATCCGGAAGATCTTCAACGATCAACCGTTCGCCTGACTGTCTGGGACTTGCGACTGCTGCCGATTGCGCAAAGACGCGTCCACCTGGCGAGAGTAGTCCTGTTACAACTTTTTCTGCATCCAACGCAGCGATGTAATTCAACTCGAACACTTGCAACTGAAGGCCCAGCACAAATGGACTTTGGCTCTGCTTCGCGTTCGGTCTGGAAACATAAATAATGTTATCGAGTTGTTGCCAACTATAACCCTGAATTCGCAGAATCGCATCTAAGGCTTGAAGCACAGGTTTGTCATGCAGAGTGACAGAAACCGTACCGGTCACTTCTTGGGAGGGAATGATGTTGAGCCGATTTTCCTGTGCGATCGTGGCGAGCAATGTACGAAGGTCTGCATCGCGCGCAAAAATAGAGATGAGATTATTGGCACCCTCAATCTTTAGCTCGCCCGGCCCCTCAGGCTGATGTACAGGAATCTCCTCGGGAATCGGAGGAGCGGTAACCGCAGGTTGCTGCGGATTGGGATTTTCTGGAACCGCAGGTGGGAGTTGGCCGGGGATAGGTGAAAAATTCGAACCTGAAGCTACAGGGAAGTCTTCAGCGACCGGCATGTCTCGGCGTATTTTGATCTGTTGCTCAACGCCTGGTTGCTGACCGAAACCTTGGCTGTTGACATGCAAAATCATGACTAGCAGCGCAATTGCTAGCATGAGTTTGCCAAGGCAAACAGCATTGGTTCTGACAGTAAGGAACATTGAACACCTCGGATAAAGATCCACCTCGTATGCTGGTTATCGGAGGCTTACATTTAGTTTATTTGATATAGTTGCCTTAATCGGCAAACTTTATCACCGAAAGACGCTTTGTGGGCGCGGTTGGCAGTGTGGGGCTCGCGTTGCGATGCTCAGCCCAGACTTGAGAAAAGTATGCGTGCGCCAAATGTTATTTGATAGCAAGCAAATCGGGGTGTTGAAGCTTTACCGAGCTTAGCGGGATTTGGCGATTAGCGCGATTCGGCTGTGGAGGGTGCTAATTTAATGCGATTCAAATCGATCGATTCGATCTTCCGTCCATTCTCCAGTACTTGTCCAGATCGATAAACTTGGTCGCCAATAATAGCCACCTCTTTATTTTTCTGACGGATAAGGAGTTTCACGGGTTGTGTGGCTAACTCACTGGATGCCTCTAGCGTGTTAGTCACGATCGGCGATGTTGCGTCTTGGGATGACGATGTTGCTGCTGGCTGTCGATTGTCATCGGATTGGGTAGAAATTTTACCGTTGGCCAGGGATGTTATCTGAGAGCGGATCGGTTCGAAGGGATTGCTTTGTAAAGCGGCAGCGATCTTTCCATATTCCCATTTCGAAACAACGCTAGTGGAAGAGGATGGACGATCGATGAGCAGTTCCAAATCCGACTCGGATTGAGAGAAGAAGTTGTTCCAACTCACCCAGCAGAAAAGGATAATTAGGAAAGGGAGTAAGGTGAGTTGCCAACGTTGTGCCGAAGTTAGGTTCTTCATGGTAGACTTCAGCTTTCAGTATTTTGGCGGCTTGGTGGTATGGAAGCGGAATTAGTACGATCGCGATTCTGCAACTGTTCCTTTAATTGCTTATCCAGAGGAAACACCAACACTCGCATGGTTACCTGGCAGATCGTCTTGGAGTCGGTAGGGGTATCGATGGTGAGTTCAGTAATGAAGCAGGCTCGAGGAGATCGTTCTAGATTATTCAGTAGGTGACAGATTTGCTGGTAGGTTCCAGAAGCTTCTAAGGATATGTCGACAGCCGGGAGTGAGTTGACGATATTGTGCCGCTGATCTTGAAATGAGGAAATCGTAACATCAGCCTTAACCGCTTGTGTTTGTAGCCATTCCAGTGGATCGAGCATCGCTTCATCGACCGAATCAAAACGACCCTCGAAACTCCGTTGATAGGCGTGCAGTTTATTTTGCTGTAGTTCAAATGCAGACATGTTTTCTTTAAGGTTGTCTGCTTTAGTACGAACTAAAAGCAATTCATTTTCTGATCTCATCAATTCGCAATGAGTTGGCAGCAACAGTGACTCGACGATACCAAAGATCACCAATGTCAGACTGAAGATTCCACCCGCTTGAACGCGAAAGAATGAATTGCGATGGGTCAGGTCCATACTCAGCCTCAGAATTTGCAAGTGACTTCAATAAGACTGGAATATGTTTCTGCTTCGCGATCTACCGTGTGTTTAGCAAGTTGCACATCACGAAAGAGTTTAGAGGCTTTGAGACTTGATAGCAGCAGGCTGGCAAGGGAAGGTTGAGTGAGCTTAGCCTTGATCGATAAGTCGCCATGGAAAGCATTGACATCAACGGGCGCTGCTGCCAGTTCTTCACCCTTTTTCTCTGAGAGTTCCACGATATTCTCGGGTAGATCTTTAAGAGTAGGGAAGTATCGACTGCTATAGTGGAGCGATATAACTAGAATTTGATTGCGATGTTGAGCCGTGAAGTTGCTCAGAACGGCTAACGCAGCTAGTGGCGGGTATTTTCCACTCATATTGGCATGCGTTAATGCCAGTTGATCGAGTCGTATGATACGAGCGCGAACCTCTTGGAGTTGCGATTCATAAGATATCGACTTTTGGGCGATCGGGGATATCTCTGCGATGCTATGGTCCAGGCGAAATTGATTGGCGCGGTAGGGGATAACGGCAACCAGTCCAATCACCACAACGAGAATGGAACAGAGATACCACTTGTTCAAAAGCTTGGCACCAAGACTTAAGCGACGAATCTCTGTTGGTAATAGATTGACATGATTTTTCATGATAGCCACTCCAAGGCACTTAGAGCCGCTGCTTGTGCTGAGATTGGGCCTAGCTCATATCCATCACAAGTTGGTAAACGCCAGGCTCGAATAGGAATGTCTAGGGCGAGTTGAAGTTCCTCCACCAGCATCGGAATGGAAGCGGCACCACCAGAAACGATGAGGGATTTCGGCATCAATTCGCGACATTGCCACCGGAGATAATTCATGCTTCGATTAAGTTCGTCCGCCAATTGTTGGATGAGCGGAGTGATCAACGATTTTGTCCAATCGGCTTGGCGTTTTCCGGTGGATGTCTGACTTGCTTTCGCATTTAGGCGATGTAGATAGTGTGTTGTGGCAGACAAATCGAGATTTAGCCTCTGACGCAGGGTTTCGGTAAGTTGAGCTAGACCGCCACAGTTGATCGTTCGAGCAAATTGGGGAAGACCCCGGTGCTGGATCACGAGCAGTGGTGAGGTGACTGACCAATCCAGAATGGCGCCAGTTTCTTCCAGATAGCTTTCGTCAAAAAGCGTCAATGCCCGACTAAGGGTCCAAGGTGGAGCGTCGATCAATTTCGGCTCGTAACCGCTCTGTAGGAATTGACTACCTAACCAGTGCGCTAGTTCTGGGATGAGGCTGACTCGTCTTGGCTGTAGAGGTTGCTGGCTGGCGACGGTGGGTGCGAGAACAGCACTACAGTCTTGACCATTGCCGCTAAGCAATGAAGTTGGTGCTGATCCACTCACATCCCAGGATGTGTCCACTTCCATTTCGACCCAACTCATTGAGGTTACGATCGCTGCAGGTGAAAAGTGATCACTGGCTGTGCCAAAAGGTAGATTCGGTTCCTCTTGGAAATTCGGAGGTTCGAGCCAAACATCCTGTAAACACTCGAGTTGTCTTCGTCGCCGTCTGAGTTGCACCACCTTTATAGCTGCACTGCCAAAATCAATTCCCAGCCACCCGTTGGAGTTGGCATGAGAGCGTTTGGGTACTGTAAAAGGGCTTGCAG
>JAUMAI010000039.1:0-11353 GCA_032116775.1 Pirellula sp.
CTCCGTTGCCGACCCTCTGTATCTGCATGGCTTTATTTTAACTGGAGTTGATAAACCGATTGCCGTTGTTGCTCTCGATTGGTGTGAGGTCAGAAACTCCTCCTATGATCTCTGGCGAAAAACCATCGCCAATTCAATTAACACCACTCCCGAGCGCGTCATCCTCTCCTCTCTACATCAGCATGATGCTCCGGTGATAGACCATGATGCAGCCGCTTTGCTAAAAAGTGTTGGTCTAACCAACGAGCTCTTTGATGAGTCGTTTCATGAGGATGTATTAAAACGCCTTACCACGCTGCTCAATGAGGGGTTGCAACCCGCCGTTGCCATCACCCACATTGGCTACTCCGAAGCTCTTGTCAAGGAAATTGCCTCAAACCGTCGTATTCAAAATCCAGATGGCTCCGTAAATTTTGCGCGTGGCAGCAGTAGTGGTCGAGATGCAATCATGAGTCAGGCTCCCGAGGGTCTAATCGATTCCAAGTTGCGCACACTCTCATTTTGGAATGGAGACCAGTGTCTACTGGAATATCATTCGTACGCGACACATCCAATGAGCTACTACGGACGAGGTGAAGTTAGTAGCGATTTCGTAGGCTTAGCAAGAGAACGTCGTCAGCGAGATAATATGTCGACGAAGCAGATATACGCTTCTGGCTGCAGTGGGGATGTAACCGCGGGAAAATACAACGATGGCTCACCGCAAGCCCGCAAGGAATTAACCGACAAACTCTATAATGCGATGGTTGAGGCACGCGCTAATACCACAAAATATCCAGCTACTACCGTTCGCTTCCAATCCTTACCGCTCAAGCTGGAGTACACGGATGCGAAGGAATTACAACCCGAAGCTCTGGCCGCAGAATTGAAGGATGACAAACTAGCAACAGAGAAACGTATACTGGCTGCTATGGGATTAGCCTCATCTCAGCGAGTTGCCCGTGGACAAGCCATCGATATGCCTTGCGTTGATTTCGGAAATGTGAAGATCGTTCTGTTTCCAGGTGAATCCTTTGTGGGCTATCAACATATTTGCCAAGAATACTCCCCGAAAATCCCAATCATCCCAATTGGATATGGCGAATGCTGGACTGGCTACTTACCGACAGAGGCCGCTTTCCAAGATGGTTTCGATGAATCTTGGCTTTGGGTAGCCAAGGGTTCTGAAGACAAAATTCGATCTGTACTGTCAGCCTTGCTCTCTCCATGATCATTTAGTATTCGCTTTAGTTCCTGCAAGGTTTCAGCGTTTTTCAATAAGCCATTATGAGTTGCTGAGATTAACTTGGTACTGACGCTTGAGCATTGCTGAGCACTCTGCACATTAACCACCCCATCAGAGCGTCCGAGGGATAATGTAAAACAACCATTCCCGATGATGGTGTGCGTACTCAGACAATCCTTAACCGACAATTGGCTTAGTACTTTTAAGAACGGTTGATTGGGATCTAGCATATCAATACTTGTAGGCAGCCCCCTGGAAACATTTTCTTTAAACGCTCCAGGATTATCTTGTAATATTTTTCGATAAGCCGTGTCTTGATCAGCTACCGATGCACTCGCGATTTTCCCCAATACCCTTCCAGCGTAGACACTACCCTGATGCGGCGTAGCTATGTATACAACTCGCGAAACCAAAGGATGCGGTGAGAAAAAGAGACGCTCTGCCAATTTACTTTTCATCCTCTCTTCAACTGCAAGCGAGTCGAACGACACATTGGAGATTGCATCCCAAAGTTGACTACCACTTTCCGTAATGAGAAGCTTGGAAACCAACCCTCCCATGCTGTGTCCTACTAATACAATTTGACGCCAATGGTCCGCTTGATTCTCATCGCCATACAAAGCCATCACTTTATCGAGCTGCGATCGCAAATCGGCAGCGGATTTAACAAATGGCTCGCCGGTGGAGTAGCGAAAAGCCCAGAACTGATATCGCTCTCTAATTTTTTTATCAGCTCGTAACTCGTTGAAAATATCAGCCCAGGCATCGGGACTGGATAGTAAACCATGGACAAAGACAACCGGTATTTTGTTCTCTTGAAATGGCTCAAAGAAGATCAGTTTACTATCTTCCCGAGAGCTACCAGGGCGGAAGAAGCCCTCTAATCTGCTATCGGTGTGGAACTGCAAACTATACGCGATGTCGCCGGAATTATCATGTGCTAGGTTTTGCTTCTTACCATCACATAAAATATCTCTAGTAGTCAGCGTATCAATCAGTTGAATTTTATCTTCTTCACAATCCAGCAATGCGGTTACCGAAAAGGTTGTATCGTCTGCTAGAAATTCTCTCGTCTTGTCCGTTGGGGAGAAGCAATGTTTCCGAACGGCAACCAGAGGAACGCCTATACCATCTCCTCTAATCTTTCTTGAGAGATAGCTATTTCCGTAAGAACCTATGACACTCCAGCTACTGACATCCTTTTCAGTCCAAATGGAATTAGCTAGCTCCACCGGAACCAAGACATCTTCACCACCTATCCTCACCCTGATACCTTCGCCCGCAATAATTCGCTCCTTCGTTCGGGCTAAGGCTAACACCTTACCAAAGCTCTGCTGATGCAATCTTTGGGCTGCCTCAAACGCCCATAAGTTGCCAGGGTTTGAGTAATCGACGGTCGCAATACCCCTTCGCGATCTTTTGGCAGCCAGATAGTAAAGATCAATCGCATCTTCGCTACCCCATGCTTCCGCATACATTGCCCGATCATACGCATCCCTTGCCTGTTGCAACGAACGAACGGATACAGATGAAGGGGGCTGGAATGCCGCTTTAGGATGGATCGGTAAGAACTTAACTCCCCAGTGCTCGGGCAGTAGTGGCGAAGTACCTTCGATCCAATAAGAACCGAATTTACAACTTACGCAGCCGGAACCGCTGCAGAGCATTAGCACCGCGCATAGATGCAACATCAGGTAGCGAACGTCCATGGTCGACCGCGTGCCAGCTCTTGTTCTTCAAATGATAGGCAACCATGCCGAAAACCTGATCATCCTGACAGATATCCGTGCCCAGAACTTCGACCATGGCTCGCGCCTTCCCTGATGTTCTTTTTATTTTACCAGACAAACCAACTATAACGATTAGTCGCAGCAAGATGACTGCCACCAAGACTTTGTAGACGTTTATACATTCGACATAAGCAATAGAACCGTATTTCTCCGGATCACTATGCCCAAGCGTCCTAGCGCTAACGAACCGCCTCGAACCCATGCTGACCAAACGCAGGGGCCCCCGACGTGGCACCGTAGCCTCGCTAGACAACAGGTCTGAAGCCTCCACTTTTGTAAAGGACCAGGCTTCTAGGCAGCATCGGCAACCATGAACTCAGCCGAAGCTAAAAACGATCTTGGATCGGTTCAAAAACGCCCCACCTACAAGGTTGACCTTTTACTAAACTGTGAGCAGGGAACTCCATTTCATCCTATGTCGGAGCATTATCCTTGAACGAACTTGCTCAACGAGATATTGACCGGATTATCGAGATGGCTTGGGAGGATCGCACGACCTTCGATGCCATACGACAGCAATTTGGCCTGACCCCTGGGGAGGTGATTGAGTTGATGCGCACACATATGACCCGCAGTTCGTTCGAAATGTGGCGAAAACGTACCCAAGGTCGGAGTACCAAGCATTTACATAAGCGAAACTTCAAGTTCGGACGCTTTCGCTCGTCCAACCAAAAAGGATAAGCCGTAATAGACATCGCTGGTTCCCAGGGTGAGAAAATGACTCGAGTCACACTACCCTATAACGCTGAGGTTTACTGTGGTTGCTTCCTAATATAATTCCGTACCTGGCAGCGTATTTTTTCGATTGATGAATCGTTATGGGCTGATCACATCACAACTTTCGCCACGCTACTCTCCCAAGTCTGAGCAAATGACACTTAGCTGCCTTTCTATCGAAACTAGGCACAATCCCAAGCGGGCGAATCGCGACAATACGACTGGCGTTCTTGATGCCAGATTTTGTATTTTTTCACCCAATACACGCCAGACATGATAAATTAAGCGATATTCTCACCTGTTATTTTCAAATCAAGTTCGACGCCAGAGAACCACTTATGATTTCGTTTTTCTCTTTGATTCCTAGTCACCGCTATCTAAACCTCCTGCGTTTAGCTTTAGTGGTCCCAAACCTAATCAGTTCATCC
Source organism: Pirellula sp. (assembly GCA_032116775.1). Lineage (GTDB taxonomy): Bacteria > Planctomycetota > Planctomycetia > Pirellulales > Pirellulaceae > JAFLCP01. The sequence goes on from JAUMAI010000039.1 coordinate 4,161, forward strand.
TTCTTCATACAGGCTCAAAATCTTATCGCGGCAGACTCTTGGACAAGCTTTCAAAACGGAGGCCAACTGCAGCACTCATCATTGCCTGCGTCGTGGGATGCCAGCCCAACCGGTATAGCCTGGCAAGCATCGATCGATGGATATGGACAGTCATCGCCAATCGTTCATAAAGACCACGTCTACATTACCTCGACAAGCGGTCCCAACAAGGAAAAATATCACTTGGCAGCCTTTTCGCTTGGCGATGGCAAAAAGCAATGGCAACGCGACTTTGATAACCCATCTCCGGAAGAGAATAACAGCTATGTCAGTCGTGCAGCATCATCACCCGTCGCGGATTCCAGTGGAATTATTGCATCCTTTGAAGGTGGTCTAATCGTTGCTCTTGATCACTCAGGTGAACCAAGATGGAGCAAGAATATGGTCAACGAATACGGCTCTGTTAAAACGAGACACGGCTTGGCAGCCTCCCTCGAGCAAGACGACACCCATGTATATGTTTGGATTGAGCGAGAGTCCGAACCGTACGTATTATCGTTAGCCAAAACTGATGGTTCAGTTCGCTGGAAAAGTGTTGGGGTCGGCGCCACTAGTTGGAGCAGCCCCCGTCTAATCAACGTCGACGGACAACCTCAATTGGTCTGCAGCGCTAGTGGTCACATAGCAGCCTACGAACCGAGTACGGGAGCTAGGCTTTGGGACTTCACAGATATCGCGAATAACACCACCTGCACCCCAATCCCGGTGGGCGATGGAGAATTCTTTATTGGAGCCTCCGATGGGCGCGGAGAGCAAAGTGCCGGAAAAACGGCTGCCAGTAATGGCCTCATAAAGATACAGAAACAAGCGGATGGTTCGTTTCTTCCGCAATACGTGTGGCGCGCTGAAAAAGCTACCTGTAGCTTCGGCAGTCCTATTGTCGCCAACAACTGCGTCTGGCTAGTAAACCGAGCGGGAGTCCTCTTCCAACTCGATTTGGCAACCGGAAAGCAGCTATCGGCTGAAAGAGTCTCCTGTGGAAGCGTCTGGGCTACCCCGCTCGCATCCTCTGACAAGCTTTACCTGTTTGGCCAAAAAGGTACTACCTCGATTGTGATTTTAAGCGATTCGAAAGAAATATCACAGGCAACGACCTGGGAAGACTCCCAAGCAAACTTAGCTGCGCGTGAAGGAGCCCATGTTCTTTATGCAGTTGCCGCCACCCGTCCTTACCTACTCATTCGCCGAGGCGATAAACTTTTTGCTGTTAAATCTGAAGCAAACTGATACTCTTAAGTTTGTACTTATTACTGAGGCCAGAGCCAAACATGCTCAATCTTCATCACCTAACTCTCGTAATTCTTTTTGTGGCTTGCAGTGTTGCTGGTGAACAATCATCAGGGCACTTTCCAGCAATCAATAATCTGCAAACAGCGCAGGACAGTCCGCAATCCGCTGAGGAAAAAGAGAAGGCAGCGACAACTTCCGAAATAAGTTTTCCCCCGTTACCATTTGCGATCACAAGCTTTGGAGCGGCCAGTATCGACCATACCTTTTACGTTTATGGTGGTCATACGGGAGACGCACACGCTTACTGTAACGAAGATCAGAACCATAAACTTCTGTCTCTCGACACCGCTGTCGAATCGCCTCAATGGAAGGAAATCGCCACCGACACCCCATTACAGGGATTAGCGATGGTTGCTCACGGTGATGACCTCGTAATCATCGGTGGCTTCACAGCCCTTAACAAACGAGGTGAGAAAGCGAATTTACAGAGTCGCTCTGACGTTCGAGCCTTCAATATAAAAACTGGACAATGGCGCGACCTGCCAGCTATACCTGATCCAAGAAGTAGCCATGATGCTGCAATCATCGGCGATACCATCTACGTCGTAGGTGGCTGGAATATGCAGGGCCCCAAATCCACAACATGGCATACGACGGCATGGTCATTAAACTTAGCCGAAGCTAAACCAGTCTGGAAGGAAATGACTACACCACCTTTCACTCGCCGAGCGGTGGCAGCCATTGCCCATGAAGGACAACTATTTGTTGTAGGTGGCATGAATCAAAACGGCGGCCCTACAAAAGAAGCGGAAAAATACGACCCTCAAAGCGCTACATGGAGCGATGCGTCTTCGATTATCGGTCAAACCGATATGGCTGGCTTCGGTGTATCTGGCTGGAGCGTTGCGGGTAATCTATACGTAACAACGCATGAGGGCGAGGTCATTCGATGGTCTCCTCAAACCAAGGAATGGCTCAAGGTTAAAAGCGCACAAGAGGCACGTTTTTTTCATCGCAACCTTATTACACCCTCTGGCCTACTCGTCTCGATAGGTGGGGCCAATATGGAACAAGGGAAATATACCTCTCTTGAAACTATCGCTTTGCCCTGACTATGCCGATGTCCTCGCCTAGCTAACCATCCGCCCGAAAAATAATGGTCGTTAAAACAAACAGACCACCGTGATTGGTGGTCTGCAATGAAAAAGATATTGGTAGCGTCGAAGGATTCGTTAAGAACTTATGTTGCCAAGGGTCTTGCGCTCAGCGATCCAAGCTCCCATCACTCTGGCTCGCTAGCTCCCGGTATAGACATATGCTTTGCAATGTAGGCTGGCTCACCAATACGCTTAATCAACTCCAGTTGTAACTCCAGCCAGGCCATGTGATTCTCTTCATCAACTGCAATTTTCTCAAACAGCATTCGCGAGCCGATATCTCCTGACTCTCCCGCCGATCGAGCTGCATCGGTGTAGAACTTAATAGCATTTAGTTCATCGGCAACATCATGCTGAAACAATTCCTGCAGACTAGTGGCAACTTTCGGCTGTTTATCAAATGCCATGACTGGCTCACCTTTCAAGAAGATGATTCGGTTCATGAACTCATCGGCATGACCAATCTCTTCCTGCATCTCCTCACGCATTTTAGTCGCGAGATGATCCATTCCCCAGTCTCGTAGCACTGCGGCATGTAATTGATACTGATGGGCAGCAGTAAGCTCCATCGCTAAGGATTTCTGCAAATGCCGTAATACATCACTCTTTGTCATATAACGTATCCTTTCCAATATGCTGCCAGAAACGATCTCTTATTGAATGAGAATTTCAACTTTCCGGAAATCGACCGGGTGACTCTCTGACTGAAGAGAGATAGTTCCACGTTCCAATTGAACCTGATTGTCTTTAATTACCCTCTTAGCGCTAGCATCGTTGGGATCCAACTGCGGTTTCTCGTACTGCAGAACAATCTGTCCGTCTACGATATGCTTTATGACTTTATTCCCTACTACCTCTATTTCCGCTGTCACCCATTGCTCACCGTGATAGGTCTTGGACTTGGACGAGGTGCAATGTCGGGTTACGAGCTTTCCTTCCATTTCAACGTGCGTTCCGGGTGTGCAAAGATTTAAAGTGGTGCGGTCATTACGCCCATCGCCACCCAATAGTTGCACTTCGATTGAACAAGGAAAATCCTGATCGATCGTCATACTTTGAGCAGTTTGTCCATGCACCATCACGCCACTATTTCGAATAGCCCAACCGGGACCTCCTTTGACTTGATTTCCCACAAACCGATACTCAACACGTAAACGATAATTGGAGTATTCACCTTCATGGAAAAGATGACCAAATCGCTCCTTGTATTCGTCATAGCCATCGTACCGGACCTTCAGTAACCCATCTTCTACGCGAAAGGTGTTTCCAAAGTTCTCGCCAACTGGATAGCCTCGTATCTTCGGCGTCCAACCGGTCAGATCCTTTCCATTGAAAAGAGAAACCCAACTTTCTCCTTTTGCATCTGGCTTATCCGTGGTCTGCTGACCATAACTTACCGCTACCAGATTCAAAATACACAAGCCAGCAAGCAAAACTCGAGACCAGGTCATAACTATGGCTTTCACTGTAGTAGAGATGAAATTGGGAATGTAGGCTACTTTATATCGTAACAGCACCGATCCAGTCGATGCTATGAGGTCCTACGCCAACTTGTAGGTTCCGCTTATTTTACTATACACCACACCGAATTTGTTTTCTCATCATATGAAGACAACCCTCAATTTATTCGAATCGATGCTTTCACGTCGTGAATTGCTACCCCTCTTAGCACATTTAGGCTTCTTTGCCGTAGCCTCACACGCTGTGGCGGCAACGGATGATGAAGGAATCGATTCGATTACAATGACCGTTGGCGACTTAACAGCTACGATTGGCACCAATTCACCATCCTCTACGCAGCGACCTGGCTATAACGGCGTATGGAGTCTGCAACACTCTAAAAATCGTACCAGCATCTTCGTACCTGGTATCTCGGGACTGAATCTTGAGCATATTGTCAACGGCTCCGCACTCACAAACGACGATCTTTTCTTCGAGCCTCGACGAAATCCAATGGGTATTCGTCAGCTGAATCAACAAAGCGTTGAGCTTCATCAACCAACCACGCCACATACTGGGATTGAGAGCTGGACCACGTTCACGTTAGCTCCTCCCCACTACCTTGATATGCATTTCAAATTTAAGGCCACTGTGGACATTTTCCCGAACAACTATTTACTGTTCTTCTGGGCTAGCTATATCAATGCTCCACTTGATAAATCGATCTACTTTCTGGGCAGCCTAGAAGGACAGACTCCGCAATGGCAGCAGTTATGTACGCAATACCACAATGATCAAAGCACTATTCGCTATCGAGACGATACTCGAAAGCTTCAATTTGCTGAGGATGGGCGTACCGCTCTGTTCAAGAACCTATCACCACTTCGTTTCGCAGAGCCACTGATCTACGGAAATATTGATAACCTGACTTGGTGCGTCCTCTTCGACAATCCGCAAGACATACGGATAACGCACTCACCCAGTGGCGGTGGCGGCAATGCCTCTCAAAAAACCTCCAACCCAGCTTGGGACTTTCAGTGGATCATTGATTCACCCAAGATCGAGCAAATGTACGACTTAAACATTCGTACCATCCTACGTCCTACATGCTCGCGCAACGATATCTTGAAAGAGCTCGCTATTTGGAAAAAAGAACATCCAACAAAAAGTAAGTAACTCCCGCGATGATGCTTCCACATGGGAACGTCGTTATCCAAGCTAGAATAATTTCTTGAAGCATGTGCCAATGGATTTTACCGTTGGCTACACCGATTCCAGCTAAGGCTCCAACACTGACATGCGTTGTGCTCACGGGCAAACTATTTAGGTTAGCGGTCGAAACCAACCCTGCCGTGACTACACTTGCGACTAGACCTTCAGCGGGATTGATATCAACAATCTTCTTACCCAGAGTTTCTGCTACATTATCGGCATCGACGATTGCCCCCACAGCGATCAGCAGGCCGACCAAAAGGAACCCCCACACTCCTAGATCGATACCACCAGCGATTAACAAGGCAACCACCTTGGGAGTATCATTCATTCCGCGTGCGAAGCTGGCAGCCCCCGTGGAGAAAAAATGGAAAAAATCGACAACCCGGGAACGCGTTGAAGTTTGAAAACCGAATCGTCTCGCAATTTGCCAAGCCACAACTGCGATAATCGCCGATAGAATAGGGCTGATGATCAATGGGAGAGAAAAACTCTGCGCCGCACTACCCCAGCGTATATCGTTGAGCACACTGAGCTTCGGATTACTTAGCGTCGCCACTACGCCACATCCACAAAGCGCACCAACCAGAGCATGGGTTGTGGATACAGGAAACCCGCAACGAGTAGCAATAAAACTTGTCGATGCAGCACCTACGGCAACAGCTAGAATGAAATTCCACTGTTGCACAACAGCATCGTCGATGATCCCTCTACCACCAAAAGCCTTGACGATTCCCTCGGTCATAAATGCCGAGACCAAAGACCCTAAAAAAGTACAAACAGTACCCCAGTACAGTGCAGTCCTCAAGGTGGTCGTACCGCTGCCGTACAGAGAGGCCACACCTTTAAAATTAGCATTCGCTCCATTGGTAAAAGCCACGCATGCAACTGCAAGAAGTAGGGCCAAGAAAGTCATATATTCAACTTCTTATCGAGCGACTGCAGAAGTAGTTTCGGCTGGTAATTCCTTCATCGAGGCATACTCTTTCCAACTCCCTTCATAAAGCCGCACTTTAGGATACCCAGCTACATGTTTCAGGTAAAAGCGAAGTAGGCTTCCCTCTCGTGACGTACCACAGTACACAACAATATCCTTATCCCGCGTAAGTCCCACCTTCTCGAGTTCACGCAGATTATCTTCAAGTGGGCGAAATCTGTGTGTGTTGTTCTTATCCATCAATTTCGCCCAATGAAAACTGATCGCTCCAGGAATATGACCTTTTCTAAGCCAGACATCGTCTTCTCCGCTGTATTCATTGAATGGTCGCGCATCGACCAATAAGCTTCCCGATTCTCCCTTTCTTTTTAGCAAGTCCTCGATAGTTATCCCAACCTCTTTTTTCTCGCCCAGGCTGAGACTACCGGGTGGATTACCAAAATACTCCTGAGTTACCGGCAGCCCACGCTTTCGCCAATCCACTAGACCACCATCAATTATTTTAATTTTCTCTACTCCATACTTCTCTAACACGTACGCCACCATCGTTGCACTGAGAACTTCATCGTTCGGTAGCGCATCGCCCGTAGCATATATCAGATGCAACCGATTCGGCTGAACACCAGCGCGATTCAGCAACTCGACGGTAATATGATCTGGTAAGTACTGCACTGGAACGCCTTGATCTGTCCCGCGCAAGGTATCAAAATTGAGATGATGAGCACGAACGAGATGAGACCGAAAGTAATCTTTGTAGCCACCTCGAGTATCGATAACGATCGGCTTATCATTTTCATTATCGCTGCTCAATAATTCCGCAGCCTGCTCGGGCGAGATGATCCCGATATCAGCCGCAACGGTAAAACCAGTACCAGCGACCGCGGTAACGATCCATAGCCCACCGAGCAAAAGCAATAAGCGCATTTCATTAACCTCGATAGAAGATCTCGGCTGGCAATCGACTCGTATCCTTGACAAGACACACACAAACATTCGTTTGAGCGTACGAGCTTTTAAATCCTATGTCAACTACCGTAAGCGTGTCCGTTTATACACCCGGCGAATATCCCAACCCTACGAGAAATGTGGTTAAAGATCATCTTCCACCCAAATATCGTGATGGTCGCAGGACTCGGATAAAACAAGCAAACGAGCAAGCAAGACTCGTGCTCGATGAC
>JAUMAI010000040.1:0-1519 GCA_032116775.1 Pirellula sp.
AATGCCAAATGCTGGACTTCCGGTACTAGGTACAAATGGAGCTTCGTACCCACTTGGCCCAAACGAATTAGCGTTAGCCCTTGAAGGTTTCGTTGATGATTATGGAATTTCTCTGGTGGGTGGATGTTGTGGAACTACACCAGAACATTTATCTGCAGTAGTAAACAAAGTCAGTGGAAAACCCATAGCAAAAAGAAATCCTGAGTTAGATCCCGGAGCTTCGTCGCTGTATCAGTATGTTCCATTTAGACAGGACAAGACATATTTAGCAATTGGTGAGCGAACAAATGCCAACGGTTCGAGAGCCTTTAGAGATGCTTTACTTGCTGAGGATTGGGAAAAGTGCGTAGAAATTGCACGCGATCAAATTCGAGACGGCGCGCATATGCTGGACCTTTCTGTTGACTACGTTGGTCGGGATGGCGCAGCAGATATGAGCCAACTGGCTTCGCGCTTTGCAACCGCAAGTACCTTACCGATTGTTCTTGATTCAACTGAGCCGGCAGTTCTTAAAGCTGGTCTTGAACATCTTGGTGGACGCTGCGTTATCAATTCGGTGAATTACGAAGATGGTGATGGCCCAACATCGCGTTTTGCAAAGATCATGCCGCTAGTAAAGGAGCATGGGGCTAGCGTCGTAGCACTTACTATCGATGAAGAAGGCCAAGCACGTGATGCCGACTGGAAATTACGAGTAGCCCGCCGATTGATTATTGATTTGCGCGATAACTGGGGTATGAATGTTGGCGACATTTTGATCGATTGTTTAACTTTCCCAATCGCAACAGGTCAAGAGGAAACGCGTAAGGACGGAATCGAGACGATCGATGCAATTCGTCGATTGAAAATTGAATTCCCTGAGGTGCAAACCACGCTGGGTGTCAGCAACGTTTCTTTCGGTCTGAATCCCGCCGCCCGCGTTGTATTGAACTCAGTTTTTCTTCATGAGTGCGTGCAGGCTGGTCTTGATTCAGCAATTGTGCACCCATCCAAAATCACGCCAATGGCAAGAATTGATGAACGACAAAAGCAGGTTGCCTTGGATCTGATTTATGATCGTCGCACCTTCGATGGACAGGAATGTACGTACGATCCGCTACAGGAATTCTTACAGTTATTTGATGGTGTCGAACTTGCCACCAGTAAAAACGCAAGAGCCGAAGCTTTAGCTTCTTTGCCATTATATGAACGACTTCAACGTCGCATCATCGACGGTGAGAAGGTGGGCCTGGAAAATGATCTCAACGAGGCAATGGCCTTAGGTACACCGCCACTTGAAATCATTAATACTCATTTGCTTGAGGGTATGAAAATTGTCGGCGAGCTCTTCGGTAAGGGAGAGATGCAACTTCCCTTTGTTCTACAAAGCGCTGAAGTCATGAAAACCGCAGTAGCGATTCTTGAACCTTTTATGGAAAAAACAGGTGACGAAGGTCGTGGCACGATGTTGCTGGCGACGGTCAAGGGCGATGTGCACGACATTGGAAAGAATCTAGTTGACATTATTTTGACCAATAAT
>JAUMAI010000041.1:0-6699 GCA_032116775.1 Pirellula sp.
ACCAGGTGTTTCGAGGAACTGTAGTCGAACATCACCAAGTTCGATCATGTCATTATCGCGTACAGCATGGAATTCAAACTCGGCTTGAGCTTGGGCGCCCATGACGATTTTCGCCCCAGCGCGATTGCGCAGTTCGATATGTCCCGCTAAGAAGTCTGCATGAAAGTGAGTGAGAATTACATACTTGATGGCAAAACCATTGGCTTTCGCATCATTCAGGTATTGTTCAATATCCCGCTGAGGATCGACAATGGCAGCTTCTTTAGTACGTTCATCCGCAATCATGTATGACGCGTGAGCAAGACAGCCAAGATAGTATTGTTTGAGGAACATGGGACTCATTCCTGTAAAAAATGTTTGGTGAAGCTGACTTAGCGGGTGAAGCCCGATTGGAGGTTTTGAGGTGGTGCTATTTGATTCAGTGCGGAGCGGAGATCACCTTCGCCCACAAGTCCAGCGGCCCGCCCAACAAGCTGGCCTTTAGAAAGCACAACTAACGTGGGGATCGATTCGATTTGGTATTGAGAGGCCAATGCAGTTTCGTGATCGACGTTGACTTTCACAATTTTGACGCGACCACTGAATTCCGTGGCTAGCCGCTCGAGTGTTGGGGCCAGCATGCGGCATGGACCGCACCAGTCAGCATAGAAGTCCACTAGGACAGGAATATCTGACTGAATGACATCCGCGGAAAATGTCTGATTCGTGATGTGTTTGACAGATCCCATGATTCGACTCCCAAGGAGCGGTGAATATGATCGAAACTGTGATACTCGTAAGATCAGGGCTCAACGATTTGCCTTGACCGGTACAGCATTCTCTGATTGAGGAGCATATGAGACAGTTGTTTAGCCGGAGGCTAGGTTGGCTGCCGTTTGGGTTCTGATTCGTTTTGATTGTCTATCAATATCTGGCTGGGCGTTGATGGGTTGATTGGCATTGTGGACTCCGGCTGCTCCAGACCTAGCCTTCGGCCACGTGTTAAACGAGCTGAAAGGAAGCAACTGCGATTTAGGCAGCCGATTTTGTACTACATGTCTGGGTGGTAGCGATTTGGTTCCACGGCATTCGGGCAATCAGCATTCCCATCGCACAGGTATCGGTTACACCTGCAAAGATCAGGCCAGCGCCAACAAATCCGGAGAGGCCGTAGAAATAGGGATGCGCCAATGCCCCGAGAACAACGCCGGTTAAGACTAAGGCTCCAGCCGCGATGCGGACTTGGCGTTCCAATGACATCGCTTTTTTGCCGCGAACGACCTGCAAGCCAGCTTGATCCCAAGCCTGTGTACCACCTTCGACATTGACCACATTCGTACATCCGGCAGCGATCAATTTGTCGCAAGCCTGCTTGCCTCTCCCGCCAGAGCGACAGATGACATACAGCGGAGCGTCATTGCCAGCACGCTGAGATGCGATTTTGGAGGCCTCCAGTTGATCAAGGGGAAGGTTTCGGGCAAAAGGAACGTGGACCTCTCGGAACTCAACTGGCGTGCGGACATCAATCAGGTCAACGCTGGTTCCTGCACAAACCATTTCGTGAAGCTGTTTTGGTGTCACAGTTTTGGGGCTCATGGTAGACTCCTAAATGGGTCGTAATATCGCAATCTGACGACTTATCGATCGTAAGTATTGGAGCAGTTGGGACTTGCGCCATTTTGGTGGCATTCCCTCGACCGCTCCTACTGTAAATATATCGGAATATTCCGATGTGTCAATGAGTCATTTTGCTTTTTTGTTGCCAAACGCTTTGTTAGGCGGTGGGGTACCTCAAGCGATCAGTTGTTGAGGCGATGGGTTGGAACGGGGCGTCCTGGACGGAAGCACTGCAGAGAGTGTGTATCGGCTTGGAGTAAATGCGACTCAGCTTGGGCTTCGATGGCCTGGCGCACGATACTCTCAAGTTTCGCCGGATCTATTGCGACGCGTGCGTTAAGGACCATATCGAAATTTGTGCCACGCCAATTCGAGGGTAAGGAGAGGACAGGTTGAGTCGAGTTGCTGATAAGGTTGGCTACAGCGTAAACGCCATCGGTCATACCGATTACCTTGAGGTGCGCCGCTTCGGCGTCGATGGACAGCAGAACCTGATGAAGTCTGCTGACGAGTTGGATCAGAAATTGGTCCAGTTCGATTGATTGAGTGGATGAAAGGCGAGTTTGGCAGTTCAGCCAGCCAAGCTCTGCTTCACCTTCGGCATAGATCTCGTAATCTACATCCATAACGCGTTGGCCAAAGATGCCCCGCTGATCTAGAAACTCGCAGAGGGCGTCAAAGCCAAGGCCTGACTTTGCGGACATTCTTAGAACAGGAATTCCTGGATAGGATTGCTCGAGTAGGACGCAGAGTAAATCAATTTGTTGGGTTTCTAATTCGTCCACTCGATTGAGAATGATGAAGTCCGCTTCTTCGATTTGCTTGCGGAAAATGTATTCCGCTTTAGGCGAGAAACCGCGCTGTCCTTCTCCACCGAGGATTTTAAAGCCATGTGAGGGTTTGATAATGACACCATAGGGTGCGATATCAAACGGCTGAGCATAAATTTTCTCGAGGGGGCGAATGACGGTTGCCACTAAATCGGTACAGCTCCCGACGGGTTCAGCGAGAACGATATCGGGACGTTGTTCGGCACTTAAGGATTCAACGGTTCCCGTCAGTGCATTGAAATTGCAACAGAAGCACGAGCCGGCAACTTCACCTACTTGGAATCCTTGCGATCGCAAAAGTAGAGTGTCGACAAGATCACTGGCTTGATCGTTGGTGACAATAGCAACATTCTTGCCTGCCGCGCGATAATGGCTAGCCAAGCGAGCGATCGTCGTCGTCTTACCGGCGCCAAGAAACCCGCCGATCATTATGAATCGTGGTGCAGTCGTCATTGTCAGTACCTAGATCGAGTAGCTTTTTCGGAAAAACAATCCGATATTCATTAGAATGAGCGATTGTGTCATTGGCTAGAGGCGATTTCAAACATGGGCCAATTCATCCACCGACTGAAGCAGTATGGCAGTGCTATGGACGTAAGTCGATTTTGCAGCAACCGAAATCGAGGGACTTCGCCGCCGCGCTTCGCATAAATTCTTTATTTAAATGGTAGTAGATGAATTTTCCATCACGTTCCGTGACCACTAAATCGGCGTGATACATCACACGGAGATGATGAGAGACATTCGCCATTTCCATTTCCAATAGAGTAGCTAAATCAGAAACGCTCATTGGGCCACTTTGGAGTGCGCGCACGATCTGCAGTCGAATCGGATCCGCCAATGCCTTTAGATAGTTGGCACATTCGATCGCGTCATCTTCTGGTAGGGCGTTCTTTGACATAATGTCCTGTTCAGTCGAGCCGCAAATACGGGTAAGGCTTAATGGGTCATATAAAGATTGCTGGCTTTGAGTGTATCATTTCGCTGCCGATAACATATAGCTGGGGATGTTAATTCTGCAATCGATTGGTGCTGGGCGAGCGGGGAAAGCGTGTCAATTTCAAACCGCTACGGGACTTCGCGATGTTTTCTTAGCGTCACAAGCTTCGCGATCCCAAAGAAAAAAGCCTATAAATTTGGAATCTATATATGAAATCTATTTGTGTTTTTTGTGGGTCTAGCCTCGGGAACAGAGAGATTTATCGCGAGGTAGCTATTGAGGTTGGGAAGGCGATAGCTCAGAGACAATGTCGGCTCATCTATGGGGGAGGTAATATTGGACTAATGGGAGTGGTGGCCGACGCTGCATTGGAGGCGGGCGGAGAGGTCATTGGGGTTATTCCAAAACATTTGCAAGAACGTGAAGTCGGTCATGATGGACTGACAAAGCTACATGTCGTTGATTCCATGCATCAGCGAAAGGCTCTTATGGCTGATTTAGCTGATGCCTTTATCGCGTTACCAGGCGGTTTTGGTACCTTTGAAGAGTTGTGTGAGATTTTGACATGGAGTCAATTGGGCTTGCACGCGAAACCGTGTGGTCTACTCAATGTGGCAGGGTTCTACGATCCGCTGTTAGCTCTCTTCGACCGCGCCGTCGATAACGGATTTCTCCGACCGGAATATCGTTCCATGGTTTTAATGGCTTATTCGGCTGATGAACTGCTGATGCGTTTAGGTCATTACAAGGCTGCTCATGTCGATAAGTGGTTGGATCAGGATTCGATCTAGTCGTGATGATTGGGAGGGCACACTTTATCTGTTGGGTGAATCTTCTCAGCTAGGGATCAGTGGAGGTGCGTTCGGCGAGTTGTCAGTCCGTCTTTATGTTACTTCTCGGATATTTTTTGCCACGCCCAGCGATGTAGATTGCGAGTATCGGAATACCTGGCTGCAGACCCAGAGGACCCGAGAGTTACCACAATAATTTCGCGATCTTCGCGTTGACTGCTGGAAACCAAGCACGCACCGGCTGAATCCGTAGTGCCTGTTTTGATTCCCAAGTAACCCTTGCGGCTCAAGAGTTCATTGCTGTTGTTCCATCGCAATTTGCGAACATAGCCTTCGCGCCCTATTGCTTCGCACTCATAGCTTCGGGTAGAGACGATTTTTTTAAGTAGTTGCGACTGCATTACCATTCGGGCTAAGTGCGCCAAATCTACGCAGGTGGAGAAGTGTTCTTTATCAGGCCAGCCGTGAGGATTGCGAAATGATGTATGATTCATTCCAGTAGCGATTGCTTCTCGATTCATCGCCATGATGAATTTATCGTAGGGATCGCGAATCTGATTCTCATCCTTCGGATGGAGTCGATCCCCGAAGTGTTCAGCTAAGGCGGTAGCGGCATCATTGCCAGAGGGTAGCATCAGGCCATACAGCAACTGCTCGACCGTCACTGTTTCACCCGCGCGGATGGTCGTAGAGGAGCCTGGGGTCTGGTCAGCGCGTTGGCTAAAGGCAACTTTTTCGTTTAAAGCTTCTGGGTGCTTGTCGATCCAACGGGCAATCAACCAAGCGGTCATCATTTTGGTTACGCTAGCCATCTCCAGTTGTTGTGTCGCTTCGAAGGAATCGACAACGCGCCCATCGTTGCTGTCGATGATGATCCATGATTTACACGATACAAATGGCGGACCGCTGAGGGGATCTTCCGGAGCGATCTCCGCTGCTGATCGATCGATCGTGCCGCCCACCGGCGCGTCTGGCCGATTGGGTTCGTCTAGTTCTACCGGACCTAAAGCCGCCCAGGTCGATTGCTCTACGGTACCGGTCACCGCGATTTGTTTCGTTGATTGAAATCGACGTACAGCCGATTCCGTCATCGGTCCGAAATCACCATCGACTGATAGTTCTGGCGAGGGTTGGAGTTGCTGATTCAATGCCCGTTGGAGCGCCTCGACAAGTACTCCATTGGAACCGAGCTTTAGAACCTCGATCTCGCCAGTTGCAGTTGTTGCACCCGCACTGAAGTAGCGTATGGCAGTTTCGCCGATGGATGCACAGAGTAGTTCGGCTTCATTGTCGTCAGTCCAGCGGATGTCTTTATTGTTGGCGGTCAGCACGATCATTGCTATCGTTCCTGCAGGCGTCTTGAATAAACCTGCGTCTGTTCGGCATTCATTGACCGCCCCAGTTTTATGAAAGCTCTTTATGGTGCTCGGCAAGCGTCGAACGAGTTTTGAACGATCATCGCAGGTTCCGAGGTGCGCAAGAATCGCCTCACAAGATGCTGGCGTTAAGAGCGTGCGCTGGTGAAGCCTCTCGAGCAGGGTTAGCATATCCTTAGCGGTTGTGCTTCCCAATCCATAACGCTGGCTGCGTTCGGGTTGAATTGAACTGTCGCGACGAAACACCTTTGAATGGACTTGCGTCTCAGGTAGGCCGAATTTAGCCATCGTCTGGGCCGTACTGTCTAGACCGATCTGGTCGAGTACCAAATTCGTGGCTGTGTTATCCGAGTAGGTAATCATCAGTCTGGCCGCGGTGACAAGTGGGATTTGGGTCCCTACCTCAAAGTGATCGTTGAGTATGCCAGAGCCAGGAACTTTGTCTTCCTGTCGCAGAGTGATCATCTTGTCGAGATTGAGCGGCCCCGCCTCTGCTTGTCGGTAGAGCTCAATCAGGATTGGGAATTTGATTAAACTCGCAGTTGGCATCACAGCATCGGCGTTGTGACTATACGCTTCCCCTGTCTCAAGGTTCTTGATGATGACGGCAACGTCTCCACGATGGGCATCGACAAGCGGCTGGAGTTGTGAGGAAAGATCGTTTGCCAAGAGCGGCGTTGGCAAGCCAAGGATCAATAGTCCCCAAGCGAAGCGCAGGGAGTATAAATAGAGATAAACGCAACAACGAGACATGGTGTTCGGCATAGCAGAGCCAGTTCGGTATGGGGTAAGTGGCTAGCAGTCGTGACAAGGGTGCCTGTCTGGATACGGCTATAGTAAAATGTTCCTCTACCGTTCGATAGTCGGATAGCCATCCGAGCGTTGATCTTTGTGTGGATTAGACGTCTGATCAGCCGCTGTTAGGCTAGGTCTGCTGTCGTTTGGGAACAAACTCGTCAAGCCTAGCTATCAACTTGTTTAACCCGTTGCCGGCAGGCTAGGTTTGCTACCGTTTGAGTTATCACTCCACTTAGGTGTCTAACATTTGTCGTCTAGGCGTTGGTGAGTTGGTTGGTGGTGTTAACTCCGGCTGAAGCAAACCTAGCCTGCCGGTTTTGATGTTGCGCTTTTTGTTTTGCTAGCATGAAAACTGCTATTGAAAGAAA
>JAUMAI010000042.1:0-7319 GCA_032116775.1 Pirellula sp.
TCTGCATTCGACCTGTTTCCAAGTCTTCTCAATAACTTTTTCATGGCGCTGCTGTTTTTCATTTCCGGGCTTTTCGTGTGGAAGAGCATCGCAAAAAAAGGGGCCAAGCTGTTCCTGAAAGACCGCTGGCGAAGACTCGGGATTCCTTTCGTGCTCTCGCTCGTCACCATCATGCCTATTGCCTATTACCCCTCATTTCTACAGACCGGAGCCGAGATCAATCCTCTTTCGTATTGGTGCGATTGGTCATGGAATAGCGGACCGGCGTGGTTTCTCTCGATGTTGCTAGCCTTCAATGTGCTCGCAGCACTGGTCTACTTTGTTGCGGGGCCATCAAACCGCATGGTGCCTGCGCTGCTTGCAACGCGACCGTTAGCCTTTTTCTTCGCACTCATCATCCTCTCGGGCCTGGGTTTCATGCCGTTGATGGCCGTGTACGGGCCATTTGCGTGGCTAACGTTGGGGCCAATCATGATCGGCCAAGCCTGCCGTCTTTTGCTCTACGCAGTTTACTTTTTCGCCGGCGTTGCTGTAGGCGCCGGAGGCGTGGAGACGACCTTTCTCAGTCAGCCTGGACCGCTCGCACGACGATGGTGGGTCTGGCTCATAGCATCGACCATCACCGGGGTTGCGTTGGTCGTTGCCCTGGGCGGCGTCAAGATCGATCCAACAGGGCCCTGGACGCGGCCTGCCGGTTGGTGGCCGCTTAGCTTCTGCATGATAATCTACAGCGCTTCGGCCAGCATGGCCGTCCTCGCATTATTTCTTCGATTCGTGCATGTCCGGCACCCGTGGGCTGACAGCCTTAGCAACAACTCCTACGCCATCTACTTAGTGCACTACCCCGTCGTCATCTGGCTTCAGTACGCGCTCCTTGGCTCGTCGATGCCCGCAACGACCAAGGCATTAGTCGTTTTCGGAGTGTCTCTCGGGCTGAGTTGGGGAACGAGCGTGCTGCTTCGAAGAATTCCCGGCGTTCGTGCCGTTCTTTAGCGGGTAAAGGAACGATATCCAAGGTTCGACCAGAGAGGCCCGGTAGGTAGGTTTTCGCAGACCATGAGTCTTTCGTCAGCAAGGCGACGGTTGTGGAGGTGTCCTGGACCAGGCTACCCTTCTATTTCTCGACAACCATGACCGCACTATGGTCCGACGCGCGGATGCCCAGATTGCCGTCATGACGACCGCCTGGAATCGAGCTTGCCATCAGGAATCCCAGCCCCAAAAAAGGCATCCCGCAGCGCGGCCAGGAATCCTGGACGCAATGTGCGGTGATAGAGCGAATCCGCAGGAAGGCATTGCAGTAGCCTGCGATGGGCTGTGCCCATCGCATGGTAGGGGAGGTTCGGTATCAGATGATGTAATGCGTGATAACGAAGACTCATCGGAGCCCACAATTCGGCCCAGTATCCGCGATGGAATGTGTTCGAGTCGAGAAACTGCTCGCCGTAAGTCGATGGATCACCTCTTCTTTCATACCGATGAGCTGTCAGCGTTCGCAACTGATTAACGACCATCCAGCTGGCAAACAGAAAATAGTACTTTCCAACTACAGCCAATGGGACAGCCTCATTCCAAATCAGGACGACCCACATCCAGGCCCAGACGCTACAGGCGATCTCCGAAGTCCAACGCGTGATCGATTGGGCTGAGGCGTCAAACGTTCTGCGATATTGGGGGTTGAGCATGTAGAGCGATGAGCGTCGAACCCAAACACGGCGATTCAACCTGCTGGAAAGCAGCGCAAGTGGGGTCGCAAGAAGAAACCTCAGCGGTCCCAGGATCGGATTCACCAGCCCGATGGACGCAAAAAACAAGGCGCGGAGTGCCCGCGGTTGGTGTGCCAGCGACAGATATTCCGAATCTCCGTTCGTACCGTAGGTGTTGCGTGAGTGATGCGCAACATGATTGTCGTATAAAAACGATGGCATGCAGCATGGTATCCCGAAAAACACATTCCATATGTACTTAAAGGTGCGAAACGAACCTACTGAACAGTGCTCCAACTCGTGAATGAAAACTGAGGCCCGATACAGGGCTGCAGCGGAGATGAACCACGCAGCAAACTGCATTAATCCCCATGGGTTGGCGATCATGTAAACAGCAGTCGCGACATAAGCGACTCCGGTTGTGGCCAGAAAATCGATAAAGAAAATCCGCTGACTGGGAGTGATAAGATCCCGCACGATTCTATGCACATCGCGAGTGAATCTGACGAAGTCCTCGGAAGGCGGGGTGCCGACTGGAATTCCGATCCCAGCCCCCTGAGAGTCCAGAAATTCAGTATCCCCTCCCAACTTTGCCCGCGAGGCAGCGTTCCCGTCGACATTACCCACTTCTGGCCGGGACGATTGAGTTTCAGACTGGATAGGACTGCCTGCGACTTCCTCATTCAGGGACGAAGCTTGGCTCTCACCAAGATCCTCTCGTTGTACGTTTCCGGTATTCAAACAATCTCCTCCCCGAAAGACAGATCCGAACGCCTCGGCATTTCACTCAGAAACCTTCGGATTTCATGATGCTATATCAAACAGGCGGATAACTCAAACAACGCTCTATGCGAAAATTGAGTCAGCGCCGACAGTCATTGACTTCGCATTTTGGGAACGTTGCGACAGGCAGTGCCAAGCACGGTTGAATCGTTCTTCACTGACTTTCGGCTAGGCGGCCGATGGCAACTCTTGTTGAGCTGAAACAACGGCATCGCCTTACGGCGGAATCCATCACATGTTTTTTCCCGCCGCAGATTGTACGGTCCCCCTCAATTGATGCCTTGGTTGAGCGTCAGTTGTGAAACGAGGTTAGCGTTTAGCTAAGTAATGCGGTTGACTGAACGCGATTTTCTCTGATGCGTACCAGTCGCAAGACCCACCCCCGCAATCAGCATCTACTAATCGGCATTTCGGCCAACCATCTCGTTCCTCTGCGCCACCTCCGTGTCCCTTCTTCCATCGATGTGGGCGGGAACCTTCACTGGCGCCACATCCCAGGCGAGGCCGACACACTCGAGCATTCGCACGAAGGTATAAGTGAGGTCCAACTCCCACCAGCGGTGGCCCTGCGAGCAGGCCCGCGGCGCCGCATGGTGGTTATTGTGCCAACCTTCCCCGTTGGTTAGGAACGCGACGAACCAGTTGTTCCTGCTTTGGTCATTGGTCTTATAGTTCCGGTAGCCCCAGCGGTGGGCTGCGGAGTTAACCAGCCATGTGATGTGCCAAACGTACACCGTGCGAACCACTACGGTCCAGAGCAGCCACTGCGTGCCGAATCGAATACAATCGTACGGGTCGCTGAAGAAAAAGAAGCCGGCCATGTAGCCCAGCGCGGCGAGGATAGCCACATGGCAGACCCAAATCAGAAACCACCTTTTGCCACAATGAAGCCAACGGAGGAACTTGTCGCCAATCAGGTCAGGGACGTACCGGGAATAGGTGTCGAGGTTCTGCCGGCGCGCGTCCTCGGTGTATATCCATTCTAGGTGGCCCCAGTAGAAACTCTCCCGGGGGCTGTGTGGGTCGTCCCTGCCATCGCTGTGCTGGTGATGGATACGGTGGGTGCAAACCCAGAACAGGGGAGACCCCTCCAGGCTGCATACGCCAAGCAGTACCCAGAGCCTTTCCAGCACCCTCGGAAATTTTGCGGCTGAGTGCGTTAGCATCCTGTGGTAGCCCAGGTTGATGCCGATCGAGCCGAAAATAAAATTTCCGATGAGCAGGACCAGAAAACCCCACCACACAAAGGTGTACGGCAGAAATGCCAGAGGCAGCAGAAGATGCATAAGCACGATCACAAAAAAGAACCAGAACACCTTCCGCTGGGGGGCGTGAATCCGGTCCGCGGCTGACTGATCCAAGAGCTCAGAGCTTATCATTATTTAGTACTTAGTTTGCTTCCCGAAAAAACAATGTCGCACGCGATCGCCCTACTGGCCAAACGCGGCTGGCTTGCGCCAAGATCACCGCACTCATTCCAATCCCGCCAGATTCAACAGAACCAAACCCTTCAGGAAATAGTGCAAGTCTGTTTCCTAAAAACGCTACGAACAATGAACCGGATCCCAAAAAAACAGTTGCAAGCATGCATCAGCAAGCCAGCTTGCTGATACTACGAACCCGATAGGATCAAACAGCTTATGATTGTAATTTAATCAACCGGTTCGGGGAACCGTGATGGTAGATTTTCTTCGCTTCGGCTCTGCAAGACATTCTGGAAAAATGCGTTCGAGAACTCGGCGGTATGTGATGGGTTGTTTCGGAATCTGGAAGTCTGCGTGACGGTCAGCCTGTTCCGTGAATTGGGTTTGAATATGCACACATTCTACCGCCAATTCTCGCCTCCGCCCGGTAGGTAAACAATAGGGCCAAGCTCGGCCACAAACCTACTGCAGCAACAAACACTGGGCCACAACCGGTGGCCATTCTCTTGTGGAGTTTTTCACCAATGACCAAACGCGCTGAAACTGTGCGCACACCCGACGAGCAGCAACTCGTCGATGTTCGCGCGGTACAAAAATGTCGCCACACCGAAACAGCGTGATATGAGGGCTCGGTTGCGGCTATTTGGGTGTTTGGCATCGCCACTCCCGAGGCCGAACGACGTTAAATTCAAGATCAGCGCAGCAGAGAACTCAGGTTATGCCATCGGGTTTAGCGTCAGTAGATCAAGCTCTCCGGCGCTGCAGGACATTTTGAAAAAATTTGTTCGAGAACTCGGCGTGCCGCGAGGCGGTTGGAGAGTGGATGGTAGAGAGTTGAAAGTAGAGGAAGGACATCTATCGAACCGGTGGATCACATGGTCGTCTCGCTCTTATAGGAATGTGGATATCGATGCTGTTGGCTTAACTCGTGTTGTTTCCGATCGTCACCATCGCTGGCATGGTATCCTCGACTTTGCATCGCGCACAAGTCACCGCGCGGTTGTGGGCTAGCCTGGTCGCTCTGGCTTCAGCTTGCATCTCTTTAAGCCTTGCAGGAACATTTGCTCCAGTCCCAAAGTACATCTCGTCGGGTGTTTGACCTTGGAAGGTAAAATGAGGGACCACTGTATTATGTCGTTCGACATAGAATGAGATCCGTTTGCGCACCGAAGTCACACTATCGAGCTCATTCAAAAATAACCACGGGTGTTTGAGCTGACGCCACCAAGCTTCGATCATGCTCTTCGATTCAGTTATATCCACCCGCGCAAGTACCCGTTTGATACTACCAGCGAAAGCACTTTCGTCTACCTTGACATTTACATTTTCAATTCCTGAATTCATGACCATCGATGGAATGATATTTCGGGGAAGACCTCTTGCTGTTTCCTGTAAGGGAGCTGCTATCACCGACGTATCACACCTCTAGCTGGGTGGCCAAGCTAGTATACGGCGCGAGAGGTAATCAAGAACCTCTTGTAAGTAGACGCGACTGCCATCCAGTCGGCTGAGAATCTTTCTGATTAGACCAGCTGAGGTTGATTCGATAGAGGTCTGTCGCGTCTCCATAACTGAGCCGCATCGCAAGGACGCCATCCACAAACACTTCGGCATCTTTTCGATCGAGCTTGACGTGAATCTTGTTTGTCCGTGGAAAGGTATTGTTTTGACACCCACACCATAATCCGTCGGCGAGCAAGATGCATTTTTATTTGAAAAGAACCGGCTAAGCTGCCTACGTCGGAGCCGGCCATTGCTCGCTCACCTTTGGCTGACGCCCAATGGCTGGCGCAGATGAATGGCAGCGACAGCCTTTGTTGGAGAGGTCGGAAGGGAAGGCCTCCAGGTAATTCTTATAAACCAGTTACCCACATATATTGCTGACAAGGCCAATGATTAAGTGTCGCATATGCCCAAGCATGGCGCAATCACCCTACGTTAATTCCAAGGTTCACGAGATCCGGTAGACTCAGTTTCTTGGAGCGAGGGTACTGAAGTTTGTCGCAGATCATTTGAGATAGATGCGTGTTTTAGAAAGTGTTCTGATTACAACAGATCAACCGTCTTATTAATGAGTGATATGTTTCCAAGTTGAACATTATCGACGGGTTTTCACGCTGAACCCTCTGAAATGCATCGATAGTGCGATTGTTTGCAGAAACAGGCAATGCGATTTTGGTAGAGATACTTTTCGGTAATCTCCGATGAAAGTTGAAAGAATTTGAGTACCCAATTATCCTTACTGCTTAATCAGCGACCTCAAAGTAATACGCTCTCGGTGGATTGTTGCCGTTCGGCTCATGTGTGCCTTGCGATTTTTTTACCGCCTGATTCTGTAGAAGGGTACCATGAGAAATTTCTCGACGATCGGTTCCTCATTATTTCAACAGAAAGTTGCGAAGCAAAGATCGCACCGCCGTCGGGCGTTTCGAAAGCTCTTGATTTTCGAGGCTCTCGAAAAGCGAGATCTATTCGCGGCAGACACAATTCAAATCGCAACTTCTGCCGATCTTCTTCCGTACTACGATGCCCTTACCAATTCGTATTCGATCGGAGACGACAAGACCTCGACGGTCACGATCGCTGACGGGATCGTTATCGATACCAGCAGCACCACCGGGCCAGCTGGCAACATAACCATCCAGGCTCATCAAATCACCATTGGTTCGAATGTTCAGATTTTTGCAAACGGCCCCACCGATTCTGCATCGGGTATGGAGCAGGATGGAGCGATTACCTTTCAATCTGAAAACATTATGAAAGGATTCAACGTTGGTCCGCTGATCAGCGTTGAGGATATTTTGCGGTTGTTCCAAAATCAATCGTCGACCGTCACAGTTGGAGCCTCCACGGTGATCGACGGCGGTGCCGTGACGATCAGCACCGCAAGTGGAAATGAACTGATCGGTGATTTTTTGGCCAGCCAAATCCATGAAGCATCGAAAATCATTCTGGAGAAGTATCACAAACCTGACATTCTTGCTCTTCCGATTTCGGTGCAGATTTGGGAACCAAAGTCGGAAATTGTCATTGGCGGTGGCGCGAAGATCACCAGCTCTGCCGAAGTTTCTATCGATGCATCTGCCACCGCGAATGCTTTCGGCAAAGCCGTTTGGAATAGCCTTACGAAAACAACCGGAGCGTCGCCAACAGGGTTTGCGTTTGGAGAGTTTTTCAATCGGGCGACTGCGACGATCACCGTTTCATCGAACGCCACAATCGCTGCAGACGATGACATCGAGATCCAGACCGATGTGGAGAATGTCACCGAGCTTGAGGTTGCATCGATCAAGAATTTAGGGATCACTCAGACCAACCCCAAAGCTAACAGTTTCGCTTGGGGTTCGGCAGAGGTCATCACAGTTTCCACCATTGCACTGGATACCGAATCGCTTGTCCAATCCGC
>JAUMAI010000043.1:0-11413 GCA_032116775.1 Pirellula sp.
CACACCGTAACTGATACCAGACAACCAATAATTGGTTTCTGTTAGCACGAAGGCAGGTCGCAATTCACCCACCAATGGATCAGAAAGATTAGAGCCAAGTTGTGGATCGATTTGTGCTCCAGCTTGGGCAACCTTGGGCAACGCGATTGCCGTATATCCCAAAGTGATGTCAAGATTTCGAGTCAATGCATAACCCACATTGAGACCAAACTCTGGCACTACCACAAACGTATCGCTGATGTAGTGACCGTCGTTGCTAAAGCGTGCCAACAGTCCCTCTTGATCAGTGACCGATCCATTGGAGGTGGTAACAGTGTTCTGTCCGGCGATCGTTACCGTTCGCTCCATGTTCCCCAAGCCTAACTTGAACATACCATCAAAGTACCAGCAGCCATATCGCTTGGCACCCTGTAAACCGATTTCGAAACCTTGGAACTGATTTCTGGTGGTAAAGAAATCATTGACCGCAATTGTCGAGCCAAATAATAGACTCGTTGGATCAACTACCGTTGAATTGGTACCAATTGATAGGCTCTCATTGAGCTGTGCGAATTGATAACCATACAACATGTCCCAGCGACTGTTGCGGGTCGAACAGAGGAGTCTTCGCAGCGCTAAATCACCACCTGCTACCTCCGACTCCGCGACAATATTGATGTTGCCTGTGGTGTCACCAGGAAAAGCGATCAATTGAGCATTCGCCTCTGGCGGCAATCCGTTGGTGAAATCCAGAAAAGGACGGGCGATGATTGGATTGGCTGAGTTGGTTGTGAAGAAATCGGTCTCTCCATTACCGGCATCCCATCCACGGAATGTCACGCCCCAAATACGACAATCATCCAACCAAGTACCCAGCGTTAACCTGCCGCCAGTTTCTGGTTTATCATTGACGTTGGAACCACCAAACAAAACCGATGTCGTCGGTTGTCCTAATTGACCCGCAATAGTTGCACTCGTTCCGACTGGACTCGTTGTTGCCAGCACCGGCATATCCTGAGCGGAACGGTCCCAATGGACGAACTCCATGCGAGCATGCATACCGTGGAGCATACGGCCGAGCAAACTCGGTGAACCACAACTAGGGCCCTCGATCATCGGCATGAATTCACTGCTTCCAATTCCTGAATAGGAAGGGTTGTAACCAAAAGTTTCGAAGTGAGGCTCATGAACGTGACCACCTCCATTGCATGTCGCACAAGATGAGTCAGCGTGAACCTCGGTAGCCTCATAGCCAGGCTCTTCTACATAGGCCTCGACTTGCGGCATCGGAGAATCAACAGCAGGTACCTCCGATTCCACATCTTCCACAACGATACTCTCGGGTACTGTGGCATCTTCATACGCGCTCGCTCTGATCACTGGATTGCGCGCCCCAGCGCGAACTCGATTAGGTTGAGAACCACCCGATGGCGAGAGATTTAGCCGTTCTCGAGTGGCACCACTTCTACTAGGCGATGCGTTACTCTTTGAAGCGTTGGTCCTTAAGGCGCTATTCTTTGAGGCCATGTTCTGTGATGCATTAGTTTTTAGCGCCAACTCATCTGTCGCACCCTTTTTCGCATCAGACTTAACAACTACAGGTGAGCGAAATTTCAAGCCATCTGTAGTTGCTTCAGATTCCTCAATCGCCACTTCAGATCGCTCTTGCGACTTCTGATTCTCTTGGCTATAGATTGTGCGCGGTGCTCGTCCGGTACGTAATTGAGCCGAAACTTCAGTCGGCATAGCGAACCCGATTGCGCCTGCCAACAAACAAACTTTGATTCCGCGCAAACGCAATTCCATCTTCCCGTCCATGGTTGAAGATTTCCTTCATTTGGAATTTCGGCGGTGGCGCGATTCGCCACCCGACCCCACGGGTTTACTTCGGCATTGCCGATTCTATCGATTGAGAAAAACTGGCAGACTTTGCGGCCTACAGAAACTTTACGACCCAAACAGCAGTTACCTGCTAACCAATCACCCGCAAACCTCCCAAATTAACAGCCTTTGATGTTCCATACCCCCGGGAACTAAAAAATGGAGTCTCTACGGACTAAGCTGTCGGCAAAATGGCCACGTATAGTTGCCAATTAGACTCGTGCTGGCAGAAATCAAGCTGAACGTAATTGAAGTCAGTACCGACCCCGCCGCGCGAATACTCGCATACTTCTTAACGGCGCATTTGGCCGCGACGATTTGCTTGCCACAGAATACCTTGCCGAACCTCCAAGGCTGTGAGCCAACCACCTCCATAACAGTATGTATCGATGCAGGTAAGATGACCGACATCGAATATCTCACCACCTCGATCATGAGTATGTCCGCATATGGCACGCTTGCCATTGCGATGCGGGGGAGGGACGAATTCGGTCAACTTCACCCATCTCAGCAGATCGATCGGTTGCTGATCTAAGGGCAACTGAGGATCGTAGTTAGCGTGGACAAAGAAAAAATCTTCTTCTTCGTGATAGTCCTTTAGCTCATCGAAAAACTTTCGGTGCTCTGGTGGAATAACTCGCATATCGCCGGAGAATCCATAGGAATCCAACGTATCCATACCACCGCATTGCAGCCAGTGATAAGGCGACTTTTCATCACGCACCACTTCCAGCATCATCTCTTCGTGATTGCCCAACAGCGGTACTAAATTGCATTTCGTGCTCAGTTCGAGCAGTGAATCGATCACTCCGCGACTATCGCTGCCGCGATCAACATAATCGCCTAACGTGACAATCGTATCGGTCGATTCTGGATTAATGACTTCCAGCAAAGCATCCAAGGCTTCGCGGCAGCCATGGATATCTCCAATAGCGATCAAGCGGTCACCCATCGGACCTTTCCAACTTTCTATATCTAGGGCTGTAAGCAGCCAGGTGTAGTCTATCTTCTCAAATTGGCTTCTCGAGTTGCCTTCTAGGCGTGGCTTCTTGGTGTGCCTAATCGAGGTATCTTTTTTGGGGCGAATCCTGAAATCAGGGGGCGGTTTTTTCTCCTCAGTAGCGTATTATCTTTACAGCTACATTCTAATCTACATCATTTCAACCGACCCTCCCATGTCCAACATCCCGACCGACTCCGTTCTAGCAGCTGCTGCATTAGCCAGCGGGCTCGTCGAGCCGGGGCAATTGGATTATGCCTATCGAGTCGCACGTCACCGCCTCTCTCAAGTGGGTCTCGCGCAAAAAGGTGATGAACAGGCAAATGCACAAGCGACCGATGCACTCTTGGCCGAGATCTTAATCGAGCAAGAATTATTGACTCATTATCAGGCGACCCAATTAGCCGCGGGCCGCACAAAGCTCACCCTTGGACCCTATCTGATCACCGATTTCGTCGGGCAAGGGGGAATGGGGCAAGTATTCAAGGCAGTGCATAAGGTGATGGGGCGTATTTGTGCTGTCAAAGTTCTGCCCGTTCATCGCAAGACACCCGAAGCGTTGACGAGTTTCATGCGCGAAATACGCATGCAGGCAACACTGGACTGTCCCTATCTAGTACGAGCCTTCGATGCTGGGCAAGATGGTAATGTCCATTACCTTGTCACTGAATTTGTCGCAGGCATGGACCTTCGTAAGCTGGTTCGAAAGAATGGCCCGTTACCAGTCTCCCAAGCTGCCAGCATCATGATGCAGGCAGCGCTTGGGCTTGATTATGCCCATCGACAGGGCTTAATTCATCGCGATGTGAAACCTGGCAACATTTTGGTTACCCCCGATGGCCAAGCGAAGGTTTCTGATATTGGACTAGCAGGTTTTGCTCAAAACCTACTGGACGACCCGCGCGCCGGTAAAATCGTGGGGACGGCTGACTATCTCTCACCAGAACAAATTCGCTCTCCTCTAGATGTTCGCCCGGTTAGCGATATCTACTCGCTCGGTTGCACGCTGTATTACACCGTGTGCGCCAAAGTACCCTTTCCTGGAGGAGATACCTCTAGCAAGCTGAAACGGCATTTGGAAGAAACGCCATGGCATCCGCGTAAGTTTGCACCAGATCTTCCGGAAGACTTTGTAGACATCATCGCTGATATGATGGACAAAGATCCTCAGAAGAGAATCCCAACTGCTGCCGAAGTTGCCACGCGACTTGAACCTTGGGCTGGCAGTCCCGATGCAGTGTCGGTTGGTCGACTCGGTAAATCACCCTGGCTTCCACCTCCTCCACCGACCGATTCGGAAAGCTCTGCCGCAACGGATCTATCTGATGAATGGCCTAGCCGACAAGAAAGTAGCCTATCGCGGGCTAAAAATAATGCCGCTACGTTGGAAGCGAGTTGGCCGCAGCAAGAAACCGACAACAGCAATCTGGCGCCACCTCTTCCACCTATTGAAGGACATTTGTCTCCACCAAATCCAGAGACAAAGAGCATGCCCTCATCAATGATCATCGGCATCACTCTGGCGGTAGCCTTACCTCCAGCGATACTTGTGGGCGCGATTATTGGATTCTTGATTCATCGTGCCTTATTAGCCAACTAGATTTGGCAATCAGCTTCAAATGACTTGAGCTATCTCCAATATCAAGTCCATCATTCTCCTCACCTTCAATCGAGATCATCCAACTTCAACGGATCGGAGGTCGGTAAATCGATCCCTAATCGCTGTGGCTGATGAATGTAATTTGGTTCGCGCAACTGAGGTCGCGACGATAGTCTCTGCAAATCGCTCGCACTATATTCCGTGGTAAGCAGGACCTCGCGATTTCTTAATAAGTAATAAATTCTGCCTTGATGAGGATCGTACAACTTTTCCTGAATCTGCCCTATCAATGGTTCTGCTCGACCTAGTTGCGATAAAACCTCGACTTGATCATCGACCTCAAGGTCCTCACCAGCAACCCGCAACCACAAGCATGGTTTAATACGAATGCATTGTGACCCGTACCACAAATGATAATATTCGCCATCGAAGGACTGACGCCGAAAGACGCGCTTACTAGGCAACATCGTTTCAGCCAAGCCAAGATCCTCGGGATAAATCCAGTCGACTCCCTCCTGCGGCCAACGCAAAATCACTCCATAGTCAGGTAATTCAGGCCGCATTGATCCAACCCTAAAAGCCTACGATTTATTTCCGATAATCCACCATCTCAATAAATCACATCATGGTGGATCGTAGCCACCGGGACGAAAAGGATGGCAGCGCATAATACGCCAAGTACCTCTCCATGCACCACGCAGTGGACCATATTTTTTGACCGCTAAAATAAAGTACTCGCTGCAGGTCGGCTGATAACGACAATTCTTACCGAGCAGCGGGCTGATTCCGCGTTGATAAAACCGAACAGCCGTCACCATACTCCAACTCAACATCCGCGAAGCAAGGTTGCAATTAACGGCTTCACCTGATGCTGTGCCATTAGCCCCACTGCCTTTATCATTCTGCTGAGATTGGGAAGGCTCTAGTTGTGTCCCAGCCAAACCCTGTGCATCAGCCGCATAGGCATGATTCTCTGTTCCAGGCACATGGGGTTTGCTACACATCATGGACACCTTAATCGCGTCGTCGTCCTAGAGCTTTGGCCAAGGTGATCAGTGAACGTTTAATTTTATTTGCATCAGCCACCGCACCTGCCCTTGGCCTTACAATCAAATCCAAGCCCGCAGGAATCTCACTCCGTTGACGACGAAAAGCTTCTCGAATCAAACGCTTCCAACGATTGCGCAGCGGTGCCGAACCTACTTTTTTCGAAATGGAAATCCCTAAACGCGAATGCGGTAGTTGATTGGCGAGGACATGCACCACCAACACGGGATCCGCTTGCACACGTCCAGTCTTGAAAATCCGTTCGAACTGCTGCCTTGCCTTGATGCGATCGCAACTTCGAAAACGCTCTGTTGACTCTTCACTCACCAAGCTAGTCCTGCTCTGGGCGCCATGGGATGCAATGAGTCCAGCTTTCGAATCAACTCCTGACTCGCTTCATCCAAATGATCAGGTAACTTGATGTGTAATTCAACATACAAGTCACCACTTTCTCCGTCGCTACGTCTTACCCCCTGCCCTTTGACACGCAATCTCTTACCGCTGCTGCAACCAGCTGGAACTTTTAAAGCAACCACGCCAGTCGGTGTTGGAACGTCGATCTTAGCTCCAAAAGCAGCCTCCGCTAATGTCACTGGTAACTTCAATTCCAAGTTGTCGCCATGACGTTTGAAATGGGGATGTGGAAGTACCTCCAGCGTAACTAACAAATCGCCAGCAGCGCCATTCGCTCCGGGCATCCCTTGTCCGCGCAGACGTATCTTCTTACCCGAATCGACTCCAGGCGGAATTTTGACGCTGACTAACTCCGTCTTGCCACTGCGATCTAGTCTCAAATCGACCGATCCACCCAACACAGCAGTGGTAAAAGATATTTCAGCAGTCGCCTCTAAATCGCTGCCTCGAACTGGAGCTGAGCGTCGCCGTCGTCCGCCACCAGCAGCTGCACCGGCGCCTGCTGCACCGGCACCGGCTGCACCGGCGCCTGCACCTCCCATAAACTGCTTGAAAATGTCCCCCAGGTCTCCTTCAAACTGAAAGCCGCCGCCTCCCCCAGCTCCACCACCTCGAAACACTTGCTCGAAATCCATGCCTTCAAATGGATTTCCGCCGCCACCGGCACCCGTAGGTCCACCCCGGAAGCCTCCCATCTGCTCAAAACCAGCCCCGAACTGGTCGTACAATTTCCGCTTCTCGGGATCCCCCAATACCTCATAGGCTTTCTGCAGTTCCTGGAAACGTTTCTTAGCTTGCTTGTCATCCGGATTCATATCTGGATGGCACTTAGCCGCCAGTTTACGGTACGACTTCTGTATTTCCTCAGCCGAAGCTCCGCGGGAAACGCCCAAAATCTTGTAGTAATCTTCCGCCATGGATCCCTATTCCCCCATCCAAAACCACCAAACTGCCAATTTGGCAGTCGATTCCGGTTCTTTCTTATTTTAATGCAAATCGTTTGCCGAAAGCGCGCCTACCACGAGCTAGGTTGAATTAGGTGCGTTTTTCTTTTGATCTTTAGCCCTGCCGTCCTACTGGCTCACGATTTTCAGATGCTCATATTCATGCCGCGTCACTGGAAACAGCAAATGATTCCGCTCCTGACCAAAACCCGGGCGCCGGAATTCTGCCGGTTACCCGCGTTTTCGCCCAACCCCCAGTATCCCATCGGACAAAATTCCGGCCACAACTTTTCCACCCAAAAATCCTCGACTTGCACCAAGAGCACTTCTGCATCCCCCTCACCTTTGGCTCGAATCATTTTTGTTGTTATCTGTTGGGCCGCAACTTTCTGTCTCGGCATCCACACCTCAGCTTCCGTTTGCTTCGCCAAAGAAGGTGAAGTTACGATTGTCCCGATCGATGACGCCACCGGAGACCAAGTCGCCATACGCTTAAAGATCAAACAAGCCAACGGCCGAACCCCGAAACTTGCTGGACTTTTACGACGCGGTGACTGGTACCTTCTTGATCGTCCCTTTGTTGTGCGCCAGCGCGATGCCGAATTTAATTTTACGGCGAGTCGCGGCCTGGAATACGCAATGACCGAAGGTGGATTTACGCTGAGTCGCGATGCAGCCGACGAAATTGCGATCTATGTCGAACGCAGTTGTGATATGCGGAAAGAGGACTGGTGGAGTGGAGATCTATGGTCCGAAATTCCGCGCGATGAACTGTCGCGGTGGATGGCCGCCGATGATATCGACCTCGCCCTCACAATAACTCGACCACTGCCCGATGAAGCCCCTGCCACCGCAGAGGCAGCTAATACAGAACCATCTACTACGGACGAGAACAAGCCCACACCGCTACCCAATAAACCACCAGCTACCAGACCTAAAGCCACCAACAGTAAAGTCCCACTGATCATCGACAAACAAACTCGTTGGTCGCAGTCAGCTAGCTTGATTGATCTTCGGCCTGAGAGCGGCTTGCTATTCCATGATTGGAAACGCATGGAGACGCTGTCACCCGAGAAGCTCGTTGAGTTACCAATCTCTCCTAGAGTTTTACAAAAAGCCATTGACGATAAAGCTGGACATATTGCGATCGTGCAACCGTGGGCTCGTGACCTACCAATTTGGTTAGCGCAGGGCCGGATTGATTCGATTGCAGTCTTGTCGCACCACCTTCAACCAGACAAGAGTTTGGCCATGGCCAGTGCTATCTACAATCCAGATCCTCTCCGATTTGATGGCCCACGAGGACTTGGACGATTGATGGAATATAGCTACTGGCAATTACTCGAGGCCGGCTTTCGAATTGCTCCAGCTGCAGCCTCTGGTTTCGCGCACTCAGGCTTAGACACACACCTGGGTTACAATCGTGTTTACGTATCTCTGGCTGGATCAGAGAGCGAGGCAAGTTGGTGGGAGCGGCTCAAGCAAGGGAAGTCGATTGTGACCAACGGCCCTCTCTTGCGTCCTCTCATCAATGGCGAACTACCAGGAGCCACTTTGCGAGCCGCGACTGGTGAAAAGATTGAACTGAATGTCAGCCTTACCCTGACTGTTCGCGATCCCGTCGAATATCTTGAGGTGATGCATAATGGTCAATCACTCTATCGCGCTCGCTTAGATGAACATGCGAAACGGGGAGGCATGATTCCACCCTTAGAAGTCAAAGAAAGCGGTTGGGTTCTTTTGCGGGTGGTAACCGACCATGAACCGAGCTATCGCTTTGCCATGACAGCCCCCTACTACATTGAGATTGGAAACCAAACTCGAATTACGTCTGAATCTGTAAGCTTCTTTCAATCATGGCTTGAACAATCTGAAAAGAAAATCGCTCAACTCCCTCCCCCAGAGCAATCGGCCTACCAACCTTGGCTCGATCAAGCGCGACAATTTTGGCAAACCCGCGCCGAACAAGCCAACTCATCAAACGCCAAATAAGTAAACAGTAAACACAGAGCGGCTTTCGAGACTTCGCTCCATCCCCGAGTAAGCAGCTTTCGCACCACCACCCATGCCATACGAGCTACGGTGCATCTGTGCAGTAAAACCTCCCCTGCTATAGCCAAAAGCCTCAATTCCAGTTACTCTCCTCTCTGATTAAAGGCCAACACAGAGTCCCTACCCTCCTGCGGCAGGCTCCGAGAAAGTCGTCAAGCCTCAGCCATAACGAAGGCCAAACGACAACTTGTACCGGCAACTTGTACCGGCAACTTGTACAACTCGGCTGTGACTCGACTCCATTAAGCTCGCGTTTCCTGGAAAGTTTCCTACACATGGCATTGTGGCAATCCGAATATCCTTTCGGTTCCCATTATCTAACCATCGGCGCCCACCGATTGCATTACCTCGATGAAGGTCGCGGTGATCAACCTATCGTCTGTGTGCATGGAAACCCAACTTG
Source organism: Pirellula sp. (assembly GCA_032116775.1). GTDB lineage: Bacteria > Planctomycetota > Planctomycetia > Pirellulales > Pirellulaceae > JAFLCP01. The sequence continues at coordinate 9,321 of JAUMAI010000043.1, forward strand.
GTCGTTTTACTATCGGGCTATCGTTAAACAATTTCGCTCCTCGCAGCGAGTTATTGCCGTTGACCACATCGGCTGTGGACTTAGCGATAAACCGGAAAAGTATCCATACACCTTGGCAACGCATATCTCCAACTTGCAGTTGCTTTGGCAAACTCTCGACCTACGACGGATCACCTTGGTTGTGCATGATTGGGGTGGAGCCATCGGCTTAGGGGCTGCTGTCGCTGAACCGCAGCGTATCGAACGTATCGTCATTCTCAACACGGCCGCTTTCCCGCCACCTTATATTCCATGGCGAATCGCGGCCTGTCGTTGGCCATTAATCGGACCGTTTGCTGTTCGCGGACTAAATCTGTTCTGCAGAGCCGCGCTGAAGATGGCCATTCATCGCAAAAAACGACTTTCGGCGATCACTGCCTCGGGACTGCTGGCACCTTACAACAACTGGTCGAACCGAGTTGCGATTAGTCGCTTTGTACAAGACATTCCCACTTCCCCCGCAGATCCAACCTGGAATGTCTTGGAACACATTGAAAAGAACTTATCGAAGCTTTCTGAAGTGCCGGTGATGATGATATGGGGAATGCAAGATTGGTGTTTTCGCCCAGAGTGTTTGGAACGACTTAATCGCAGCTTTCCGCAAGCCGAGGTCATTCGCTTAACCGATGTTGGCCATTACGTGATGGAAGATGCTCCTGAGGATGTTCTCCAGCATTTATCCTCATTTCTTAGTCGCCATCCAGGTGCCGACGCTGCCGAAACACAATAGAACTATCTGGGAAGCCTGGCTCGACTCCAGCCAGCTTCACTTTCCCATGCACATGTCCGCCACTTGCCGCGATGGAAAAAACAATGCCCAAGCCATCCCGCAAATCCAACTCCTCTCAGATCGCTCAAAAAAGCTTCACTAATTGTGGCCAAGCGTCTCACTGGAGCCTCGGACAAAAAGCAACCTTGGCAATTATCCTGGAAGCCTCTGCCAAAAAAGCAGGTAATGTTCACCCCGAAGCATCTTTCTCGGACATGTGCTTCGAAGACTTCATTCGCAGTGCCATCGCTGTGGGTCCCGTCTTCGATCGCTGTCAGGCTTTGACTTTGGGTGAACTGGTTTACCAAGCAGTGGTCGCCACACGCCAGACGGTCGCAGTCAATACCAATTTAGGAACGCTGCTTCTTATCGCTCCACTTGCTCTCGCGACATTTCAACTCACTAACAACGAAACCGAAACTCGCAAGAAGCCTTCAACGAAGGCACCTACGCCAAAACAACTCCAACGCCAAACGGTCCAAGTTCTCAACAGCTTGACCGACCAAGATTCACGTTGGGTCTATGAGGCAATACGAGCAGCAGCACCAGGCGGCTTAGGAAAAACAGAAAAGCTCGATGTCCACTCGACCGTCGCTCCTCCAAGCTTGCTTGATGCGATGGCATTAGCCAAGGATATTGACTGGATTGCGAGAGTATATGCTTCCCACTTCAAGGATTTTTTCGATATTGTCCTGCCACTATTTTCGAAGCAGATCGAACGTTGCTCACACAGTAGTGAGGCTGCACGAAGATTTCAAATCCAGTGGTTAGCGCAACACGGCGATAGTTTGGTACTCCGCAAACTTGGCCCGCTAGAGAATTCCAAACTGAAAGCCAAAGCAGCCACTGTCGCAGAGGCATTAAATACAACTGGCGATATCGATCTTCCAGAATTTGAACGACGCTGGAAGAAGCTGGACCGCTGGATGCGAACAGAAGGGCACCGCCGGAACCCAGGCACAACAGCCGATTTGATCGCAGCCTGCTTCTTCGCTCGGCTGTGTACCAATTAGCTGATGTACTCTTCTTCGTTGTCCCCTGTAGGTCGAGCCAACTGACCACTCTCCTCCAGGTTGCGAACGATATCGACGATTTTTTGTTGCACTGCTTCCACGTCGGAGAGACGTACTTTGCCGAGATACTCCATTTCCTCTTTGAGCATTTCCGCGGCACGACTCGATACGTTTCGCAAGATCTTGTCCTGTAGTGTCTGGCTGGCTCCTTTGAGTGCCATGGCCCACTGAGCGGTTTCGACGTTCTTGAGAATCGATTGAATATCTTTGTC